>NZ_SOGW01000009.1:0-29060 GCF_004403075.1 Cryobacterium sp. TMT2-10
CTCGCTCGCCCGCCGGCCCGCTCGCCGGCCCGCTCGCCGGCCCGCTCGCCGGCCCGCTCGCCCGCTCCGCCCCTGCCCTGAACCAATTCGACGGAGATTTTGCCGAAAACGCGCCAAAACGGGCCGAATCCCGTTTGTAAGAGCAGTATCTCCGTCGAATTGGTTCCAAGCGGGGCGCGGGGCGGTGAGAACAGGAGTGCGCCCTCATCTGGGACTTGTCAGCCCGATCAGGGAAGATGGTGCCATGAGTGAGGTGCTGCACCGATTCTCGCCGGCCACCCGAGCGTGGTTCGGCGAGGCATTCGCCGCGCCCACCGAGGCGCAGCTCGGAGCGTGGGACGCCATCTCCCGGGGCTCCCACGCGCTGGTCGTCGCCCCGACCGGTTCGGGTAAGACCCTCGCGGCCTTCCTCTGGGCCATCGACCGCCTGGCCACCGAGCGCCCGGCCGCCGATCCCACAGACACTGATCGCACAGCCGCCGAGCGCACGGCCCCGGGTCCCACGGCGACGGATGCCGGCAGTCCGAACGCCACGGCCGTCCCGCGCACGCGCGTGCTCTACATCTCGCCGCTCAAGGCCCTCGGCGTCGACGTCGAACGCAACCTGCACGCCCCGCTCGTCGGCATCACGCAGGCGGCCCGGCGGCTCGGCTTCGACCCGCCCCACGTCACCGTCGGAGTGCGCTCGGGAGACACCCCCGCGAACGAGCGCCGCAGCCTCGTGAAGACGCCCCCGGACATCCTGATCACCACCCCGGAATCGCTGTTCCTCATGCTCACGTCCGCGGCGCGGGAGTCCCTGCTCGGCGTCGACACCGTCATCATCGACGAGGTGCACGCCGTGGCGGCCAGCAAGCGCGGCGCCCACCTGGCCGTCTCCCTGGAGCGGCTCGACGATCTTCTGGCCCGGCCGGCCCAGCGCATCGGGCTGTCCGCCACCGTGCGCCCGGCCAGCGAGGTGGCCCGGTTCCTCGGCGGTTCCGCGGCGGTCGAGATCGTGGCACCGGCCGCCGGGAAACGGTTCGACCTGAGCGTGGTGGTGCCCGTCGACGATATGAGCCAGGTCGGACCGGTGCCGGTGCGTGAGGGGTCCACCGCCGCGGCCGCGCCGCAGACCGGGTCGATCTGGCCGCACGTCGAGGAGGCCATCGTCGACCAGGTGCTCGCGCACACCTCGTCGATCGTGTTCGCGAACTCGCGGCGGCTGGCCGAACGCCTGACCGCACGCTTCAACGAGATCTACGCCCAGCGTCTGGAGGATGTGGCCCAGCCCGAACTGGTCGGCGTCGCAACCGCCGGAGCGGCGACGGTCGCGGGGACATCCGCGGCCCCAGTCCCCGCAGGACAGGCCACACCCGCCGGCCCGCCCGCAGCCCTGATGGGCGCGAGCGGCCAGTCCGCCGGGGCCGAGCCGCTGCTGGCCCGCGCTCACCACGGCTCGGTGAGCAAGGAACAGCGAGCGCTGATCGAGGATGACCTCAAGGCCGGGCGGCTGCGCTGCGTGGTCGCCACCTCCAGCCTGGAACTCGGCATCGACATGGGCGCGGTCGACCTGGTGGTGCAGGTGGAGTCGCCGCCGTCGGTGGCCAGCGGGCTGCAACGGGTGGGCCGGGCCGGGCACCAGGTGGGGGAGGTATCCCGCGGGGTGATCTTCCCCAAGCACCGGGCCGACCTCATCCACGCGGCCGTCGCGGCCGAGCGCATGGTCGCCGGCCTGATCGAATCCCTGTCGGTGCCGTCCAACCCGCTCGACATTCTCGCCCAGCAGACCGTGGCCGCGACGGCGCTCGAACCCATCGACGCGGAGGAATGGTTCGACACCCTGCGCCGCAGCGCCCCCTTCCACTCCCTGCCGCGCTCGGCCTACGAGGCCACCCTCGACCTCCTCGCCGGCCGGTACCCCTCCGACCAGTTCGCCGAGTTGCGCCCCCGCATCGTCTGGGACCGGGAGACGGGCATCCTCACCGGCCGTCCGGGCGCGCAACGGCTCGCGGTCACCAGCGGCGGCACGATCCCCGACCGGGGCCTGTTCGGCGTGTTCATGGTCGGCGGCGACCAGGCCACCGGCCGCCGGGTGGGCGAACTCGACGAGGAGATGGTCTACGAGTCGCGGGTGGGCGACGTCTTCGCCCTCGGCACGACGAGCTGGCGCATCCAGGAGATCACCCATGACCGCGTGCTGGTGCTGCCGGCGTTCGGCGAGCCCGGCCGGCTGCCGTTCTGGAAGGGCGACGGCCTGGGCCGTCCGGCCGAGCTCGGCGAGGCGATCGGCGCGTTCCTGCGCGAGGTGTCCGCGCTCCCGCCCGAGGGCGCCAGGGCCCGCTGCCGGGCGGGCGGCCTCGACGAGCGCGCCGTCGACAACCTGCTCGCGTTCCTCGCCGAGCAGCGCGCCGCGACGGGGAACCTGCCCACCGACCAGACCCTCGTCGTCGAGCGCTTCCGGGACGAGCTGGGGGACTGGCGGGTCGTGTTGCACTCCCCGTTCGGCCTGCAGGTGCACGCGCCGTGGGCGCTGGCGGTTGGCGCGAGGGTGCGGGAACGCTACGGCATCGACGGGGCCTGCATGGCCAGCGACGACGGCATCGTCGTGCGCATCCCCGACACCGAGTCCGAACCCCCGGAGAGTTCCCTCTTCGTCTTCGACCCCGACGAACTCGAGCAGCTGGTCACCGACGAGGTCGGCGGTTCCGCCCTGTTCGCGGCCCGGTTCCGTGAGTGCGCCGCGCGCGCGCTGCTGCTCCCGAGATACAACCCCGGGCGGCGCTCGCCCCTGTGGCAGCAGCGCCAGAAGGCCGCCCAGCTCCTCGACGTGGCCCGCACCTTCCCGACCTTCCCGATCATCCTCGAAACCGTGCGCGAGTGCCTGCAGGACGTCTACGACCTGCCCGCGCTGCTGAACCTCACCCGGCGCATCGACAGCCGCGCCCTGCGCCTGGTCGAAATCCAGACGGATGCCGCGAGCCCGTTCGCGAGCACCCTCCTCTTCGGTTACGTGGCCGCGTTCATGTACGAGGGGGATTCCCCGCTCGCCGAGCGCCGAGCCACCGCGCTCTCGATCGATTCCAGCCTGCTGGCCGAGCTCCTCGGCCGGGTGGAGCTGCGGGAGCTGCTCGACCCGGTGGTGATCGAGCAGACCGACGCGGAACTGCAGCGGCTGCCGGCCGACCGAAAGGCGCGGGGGATCGAGGGCATCGCCGACCTGCTCCGCGGCCTCGGCCCGCTGACGACCGACGAGGTCGCCGCCCGACTCGACCCGCAGGGCGGACCGGCGGCGGCCGAAGGCCTGCAGGCTCTCGTCGCCGCCCGGCGGGTGCTGCCCGTCGGCGTCGCCGGCCGGCCGTGCTGGGCGGCCGTCGAAGACATCAGCCGGCTCAGGGACGCGCTCGGCGTGCCGGTGCCGCAGGGCGTGCCGGCCGTGTTCACCGAGCCCGTGCTCGATCCGCTCGGCGACCTGGTCAGCCGGTACGCCCGCACCCACGGCCCGTTCACGGTCGCCGACGTGGCCGAACGATTCGGCCTCGGCCCCGCCGTGGCACTGGGGGCGCTCCGCCGGCTCGCCAACGCCCGCCGGGTCGTCGAGGGCGAGTTCCGGCCGCACGGCACCGGCAGCGAGTGGTGCGACGCCGAGGTGCTCCGCCGCCTGCGCCGCCGGTCGCTGGCCGCACTCCGGCATGAGGTCGAGCCGGTCGACCAGGTGACCGTCGGGCGGTTCCTGCCGGCCTGGCAGCACGTGGGCGGGCGGCTGCGCGGTGTGGACGGCGTCGCATCCGTGATCGAGCAGTTGGAGGGAGCCCGCATCCCCGCTTCGGCGTGGGAGTCGCTGATCCTGCCGGCCCGGATCGAGGACTACCGGCCGGCCATGCTCGACGAACTCACGAATGCGGGTGAGGTGCTCTGGGCCGGCTCCGGCACGCTGGCCGGCAACGACGGCTGGATCAGCCTGCACCTGAGCGAGACCGCGCCGCTCACCCTGCCGCTGCCGCCGCCGCTGGAGACCACGGCGCTGCAGCAGGAGATCCTGGCCACCCTGGGCGGCGGGGGCGCCTTCTTCTTCCGGCAGCTGGCGGATGCCGTCGGCAGCCAGGACGACGCCGGGCTCGCTGCCGCGCTGTGGGACCTGGTCTGGGCGGGTCTGGTGGGCAACGACACCTTCGCGCCCGTGCGCGCGCTCCTTTCCGGCGGGAAGGCGGCGCACGGCACCCGCCGGGCTGCCCCGCGGGCTCGGCTGCACGGCGGCCGAATCCTGGCCCGGCCGACCCTGCCGGCCCGCGGCGGCCCGCCGACCGTCTCCGGGCGCTGGTCCGTCGTGCCGGTGGCCGACGACTCCCCGACCCGCCGTGCGCACGCCCTCGGCGAGACCCTGCTGGAGCGCTACGGCGTCGTCACCCGCGGCGCCGTGATGGGCGAGGGCGTGACGGGCGGTTTCGCGCTCGCCTACCGCACCCTCAGCGGCTTCGAGGAGATGGGGCGGTGCCGCCGCGGCTACTTCATCGAGGGGCTGGGCGCGGCCCAGTTCGCCACCGTCGGCACGGTCGACCGGCTGCGCTCCTTCGTCGCCGACGCGGGTTCGGGCTCAGGTTCGGGCTCGGGATCGGGCGCCGCGCTGAGCGCGGTGACGCTGGCCGCCACCGATCCGGCCAACCCCTACGGTTCCGTGCTGCCCTGGCCGCCGCTGCCGGACGGCACCGGGCACCGCCCCGGACGGAAGGCCGGCGCGCTGGTCGTGATCGTCGACGGGGCGCTGGTGCTCTACGTCGAGCGCGGCGGCAAGTCCGTGCTCGCATTCGAGCCTGGCGAACCGGACTCCGCAGTGACGGCCGCCGCGCTCTCCCTGGCCGGCACGGTGAAGGCCGGTCGGGTTCCCAAGCTCGGTGTCGAGACCGTCAACGGGGTCTTCGTGATGGGCACCCCGCTCGGCGCCGCACTGCAGGCGGCCGGGTTCGGCGTGACCCCGCGGGGGCTGAAGCTGCATGCCTGAGGAACGCCGTGCCCGGAGCCACCGCGTAACAACCTGCACGTCTGAGGCAACCCGTGCCGAACCCGTGCCGAACCCGTGCCGAACCCGTGCCGAACCCGTGCCGAACCCGTGCCGGGAGGCACCGCGTGACAAGCACCATGCCTGAGGAGAGCCATGCCTGAGGGCGACACCGTCTATCGCACCGCGCACAATCTCGACGCGGCGCTGCACGGCGCCCGGCTCACCCGGTGCGACGTGCGGGTTCCGGCGTACGCCACCGTGGACCTGACCGGCGAGATCGTGCACGAAGTGGTCAGCCGCGGCAAGCATCTGCTGATGCGGGTGGGGGAGTACAGCATCCACTCGCATCTGAAGATGGAGGGCTCCTGGCACCTCTACCGGCACGGCAGCGCCTGGAAGCGCCCGGCCTTCCAGGCTCGCATCGTGCTGGAGACGGCCGAATGGGTGGCCGTCGGCTTCGAGCTCGGTGTGCTCGAGGTGGTGCCGCTGAACCGCGAGGCCGAACTGCTCGCCTACCTCGGGCCCGACCTTCTCGGTGCCGACTGGGACGCGGCCGAGGCGACCCGCCGCATCCGGGAGCGCCCCGATCGGCCGGTGGCGGTGGCGCTCGCCGACCAGGGGAACCTGGCCGGACTCGGCAACGAATACGTCAACGAGCTGTGCTTCCTGCGGGGGCTGCTGCCCACCCGGCCGGTCGGTGAGGCGACGGATGTCCCGGCCCTCGTCGACCTCGCCCGCCGGCTGATCCTGGCCAACCGTGACCGCACCGAGCGCATCACCACCGGCAACGCCCGCCGGGGCATGCAGAGCTGGGTGTTCTCCCGGGCCGGCCAGCCGTGCCGGCGCTGCGGCACCCTGATCGAGCGGGGCACCCTGGGCCGCTCAGAGCTCGAGCTGCGGAACACCTTCTGGTGCCCGCGCTGCCAGACCTAGCCCGAACGAATTCGACGGCGATTTTGCCCGAATCGGGCCCGCCAGCTCGGAATGCGGCGTTTTAGGCCAGAATCTCCGTCGAATTGGTTCGCCGGACGCCGTGCTGGACGTGTGGACGCCGTGTTGGCCTAGAGGTCGCCGTCGCGGTCCGCGCCGGCGTGCCCGCCGGCATCCGTGTCGGGGTCGTCCCTGAGGGCGTCCAGGGCGTCCTGGTCCGCCCAGACGTTGCCGAGAACGGTCATCGTGCCGAAGACGAGGACCATCACCGGCCAGAGCACCCAACTGGGGACCAGGCCGGGCCAGGTCAGCACCAGGGTGCCCAGGTAGGGCACCAGCACGGACGACGTGAAGCGCCGCCGCTCCGGTGTGGCCCGCTGCGCGACCGCAGCATCCCGCCGGAACGGCACCAACAGCCTCAACTCCATGATTCCCCGTCCCTCATGCTGCCTATCCCCGCCGAACCGTGAGTTTGGCCGGTTTTCCGTGCCCGAAACGGTGCCGAACTCACGGTTCGGCGCCGTGGCGCAGCGGCGACCAGGCGACCAGGCGACCTGGCGACCAGGCGACCAGGCGACCAGGCGACGACCTGCTAGTTGACCGGGCCGGTGAACTTCTCGCCCGGGCCCTGACCGATGGCATCCGGGATGGCGGACGCCTCGCGGAACGCGAGCTGGAGCGAACGCAGCCCGTCGCGGAGGCTCCGCGCGTGCATGTCGGCGATGTCCGGGGCGGCCGCGGTGATCAGTCCGGCCAGCGCGGTGATCAGCTTGCGCGCCTCGTCCAGGTCGATCTGGTTCTCGGGGTCGTCGGCCAGTCCCACCTTCACCGCGGCCGCACTCATCAGGTGCACGGATGCCGTTGTGATGATTTCCACCGCTGCCACATCGGCGATATCGCGTGTTGCCTGGACTGCATCCTGCTCGTTGCTGTTGGTCACTGTATTCCTCTGTTAGACTTATCCGGGCTCCGAGATGCAAGTCTCGGTACGAAAGTGGATAATCTCCCACCCGCGCATACCGCTTCATAAAGGTTACCGGGTAGTTGCACTCCGCCGTCGCGGCACTGGATCCGTCACAAGATCACGATGCGCGAAGGTAGACAGGGTGTCGTCTGTGACAACCGGGCATTTGTGACCGGCAGTCCAGACGTTATTTTTCCTCTCTTCGTCTCCGGGCGACATCCGTCACCTGGCTGTAGCCACGATGAATGAGAAGAGGAGAGACGCATCAGCGATCCCCGTACAAATGACCGTATCCGCGTCCCCGAAGTTCGTCTCGTTGGTCCCAACGGCGAACAGGTCGGAGTCGTGGCCATCGATGTTGCGCTGCGCCTGGCACAGGAGGCCGACCTCGACCTCGTTGAGGTTGCACCGACCTCGAAGCCGCCCGTTGCCAAGATCATGGACTACGGCAAGTTCAAGTACGAGGCTGCGCAGAAGGCCAAGGAGGCCCGGCGCAACCAGGCGAACACGATCCTGAAAGAGGTTCGTTTCCGTCTCAAGATTGACAAGCACGACTACGAGACCAAGCGCAAACGCGCCGAAGGCTTCCTGAAGGCCGGCGACAAGGTCAAGGCCATGATTTTGTTCCGTGGCCGTGAACAGTCCCGTCCCGACCAGGGCGTACGTCTGCTCCAAAGATTTGCCGAGGATGTCGCCGAGTTCGGTTCCGTGGAATCGAGCCCGACCATCGACGGGCGAAACATGGTCATGGTTGTTGGCCCGCTGAAGAACAAAGCGGAAGCCAAGGCTGAGATCAACGCACACAAGGCTGCCGACCGGGCAGAAAAGGTTGCCGACAAGGCTGACAAAGTTGCTGATAAGGCAGCGAAACTGGAGGAAAAAGATGCCTAAGATGAAGACCCACTCCGGGACGAAGAAACGCTTCAAGGTCACTGGCTCCGGCAAGATCATGAAGCAGCAGGCCGGCCTGCGCCACAACCTCGAGGTCAAGAGCACCCAGCGCAAGTCCCGCCTGAACCAGGACCAGGTGCTGGCCAAGGCCGACATCAAGGTCATCAAGAAGCTTCTCGGTCGCTAGACCCCGTACCCCGTAAGGATCAATAAAAATGGCAAGAGTAAAGAGGGCCGTAAACGCCCACAAGAGCCGTCGCGTAATTCTCGAGCGCGCCAAGGGCTACCGCGGCCAGCGCTCGCGTCTGGTGACCAAGGCGAAGGAGCAGCTCACTCACTCCTTCACTTACAGCTACCGCGACCGTCGTGCACGCAAGGGTGACTTCCGTCGCCTGTGGATCCAGCGGATCAACGCTGCGTCCCGCGCGAACGGCCTGACCTACAACCGTCTGATCCAGGGCCTCGCCCTGGCCGGAATCCAGGTCGACCGTCGCATCCTGGCCGAACTGGCCGTCAACGAGCCCGCCACGTTCGCGGCCATCGTCGAGAGCGCCAAGGCAGCACTGCCCGCCGACACGTCGGCACCGAAGGTCGCCGCGTAGCTTTCGCAGCTCTTCGGCACGCAGCACTTCAGCACCACCTGAACGTCGCACTCTTCACGGGAGCGGGCCTGGCGCCCGCTCCCGTTTTGCGTGCCCGGGCGCCCGATCCGACCGGTTCCGCTGTGCCCCGCGCGGGGGCATCACCCGCGGGCCTCGGCAACTAAGCTGGACGCATGTTAGATAATCCCCGTTCGCCGCGTGTGCGGGCCGTCGCGAAACTGGCGAATCGAGCCGCTCGATCCGAGACGGGGCTGTTCCTCCTGGAGGGCCCGCAGGCCGTCTCCGAGGCCCTGAACTTCCGTCCCGACCTCGTGCTCGAACTCTTCGCCACCCCCACCGCACTCGAGCGCCACACCGACATCGCGGACGCCGCGAAAGACGCGGGCGTCGAGGTCGAATTCGTCACCGAGCAGGTGCTCGAGACGATGGCAGACACGGTCACCCCCCAGGGCTTCGTGGCCGTGTGCCACCAGTTCCCCACCTCGGTGAAAGACATCTTCGCTGACGGCCCCAAACTCATCGCCATCCTCGAAGAGGTGCGCGATCCCGGCAACGCGGGCACCATCATCCGTGCAGCGGATGCTGCCGGCGCGGACGCCGTCATCCTCACCGGTCGCAGCGTCGACCTCTACAACCCCAAGGTGGTGCGGTCGTCGACCGGGTCGATCTTCCACCTCCCCGTTGCCGTGAGCGCGACCCTCGAGGACGTGCGCGAGCGCGCCAAAGAGGCCGGTCTGCAGGTCTTTGCCGCCGACATCAAGGGCACCGATCTGCTGGCCGCCCGCACCGAGGGCCTCCTGGTCGCGCCGACCGCGTGGCTCTTCGGCAACGAGGCCCGCGGGCTCACCGAAGAAGACCTGGCCAAGGTCGACCGCTCCATTTCGGTGCCGATCTACGGTCACGCGGAATCGATGAACCTCGCCACTGCGGCCAGCGTTTGCCTGTATGAAAGTGCCTTCGCGCAGCGCAGCTGATCCGATCGATGACGGCCATACCACAAAATTTGTGGTGCGGCCGTCTTTCTTTGTGCCTTAGGTTGGGGGACATGGAGCCTACAGAGTCTGCGCCGGCGACGTCCAACATCACGGTGTTGCGCGGTGAGCCGCTAGTTGTCATCAGTGACGTCGACAAGCACTACGGCGACCTGCACGTGCTGAAGAAGATCAACGCCGTCGTCAATCGCGGCGAGGTCGTGGTGGTGATCGGCCCGAGCGGGTCGGGCAAGTCCACCCTCTGCCGCGCCATCAACCGGCTCGAGACGATCGACGCCGGCGTCATCACCATCGACGGCGTGAAGCTGCCGGACGAAGGCAAAGACCTCGCCCGGTTGCGCGCGGACGTCGGCATGGTGTTCCAGGCGTTCAACCTGTTCGCGCACAAGACCGTGCTCGAGAACGTCACGCTCGGCCCGATCAAGGTGCGCGGCCTGTCGAAGGCCGACGCCGAGAAGAAGGCCATGGTCCTGCTCGAACGCGTCGGCGTCGCGAACCAGGCGAAGAAGATGCCGGCCCAGCTCTCCGGCGGCCAGCAGCAGCGCGTGGCGATCGCCCGTGCCCTCGCCATGGACCCCAAGGTGATCCTGCTCGACGAGCCCACCAGCGCGCTTGACCCCGAGATGATCAACGAGGTGCTCGAGGTCATGATCGACCTCGCCAGCGACGGCATGACCATGATCGTCGTCACGCACGAGATGGGCTTCGCCCGCAAGGCGGCCGACCGGGTGATCTTCATGGCCGAGGGCGAGATCGTCGAGGAGACGACGCCGGAGAAGTTCTTCACGAACCCCCAGAGCACGAGAGCGAAAGATTTCCTCTCCAAAATACTTGCCCACTAACCGGTGCGCAGGATGACACAGCAATCAGGAGAAACACCATGAGACTCAAAAAAGGTCTAATGCTTTCGGCCATTGCCCTTGCCGGCGTGCTCACCCTCAGTGCCTGCACCGACTCGGCCGCCAAGCCCACCGCCGCACCCGTGGAGAAGGCGCCGACATTCGCGGCCGGCACCACCATGGCGAAGCTGAGCGAAGCCGGATCGATCACCATCGGCACCAAGTTCGACCAGCCGCTGTTCGGCCTCAGGGGCCCGGACGGCCAGCCGGTCGGCTTCGACGTCGAGATGGGCACGCTCATCGCGTCCAAGCTCGGCATCCCCGCCGACAAGATCAAGTGGACCGAGACCGTGTCGGCCAACCGCGAGCCCTTCATCCAGAACGGCCAGGTCGACCTCGTCGTCGCCACGTACACGATCAACGACACGCGCAAGCAGGTCGTCGACTTTGCCGGACCGTACTACGAAGCCGGCCAGGACCTCCTCGTTCTCGCGGGCAACCCGGACAAGATCAAGAGCCCGGAAGACCTCGCCGGAAAGTCCGTCTGCACCGTCAGCGGATCGACGTCGGAGAAGAACATCACGGCCTACACCGACAAGGTGCTCGCGACCGACACCTACTCCAACTGCCTCGGCCCGCTGCGCAGCGGCGAGGTCGTCGCCGTGACCACCGACAACGTCATCCTGGCCGGCCTGGCCGACCAGAACGCCGGTGAGTTCGAGGTCGTCGACAAGCCCTTCACCAAGGAGCCCTACGGCATCGGCCTGAAGAAGGGCGACACCGAGTTCCGCACCTTCATCAACGACACGCTCGAGGAGTCCTTCAAGGACGGCACGTGGGCCAAGGCCTGGGAAAAGACCGCCGGTACGGTGCTCGAGACCCCCACCCCGCCGGCCGTCAACCGGTACTAGTAACACCTGCTCGAACCTGATCGGGGCGGCCGGACGTCAGAACGGTCGCCCCGACCAGTGCATTCGCCTGTCACCCAGGCACCCCACGCTCAGTTCAGATCAGAACCAGACAACACAGAAGAGGAGGTGAGTTGTGGACGCAGTCATCGAAAACCTGCCCGTGTTCCTGGAAGGCTTCAAGAACACGTTGGGCCTTCTTCTTTTGTCCGGCACGGGAGCGCTCGTACTCGGCATCATCATCGCGGCAATGCGCATCTCGCCGGTCGCATCCCTGCGCGGATTCGCCACGGTCTACACCGAGATCGTGCGGAACACCCCGCTCACCCTGGTGCTGTTCTTCTGCGCCTTCATCCTCCCGTACCTGCAGTTCTCCCCGGGCTACTTCGTGCTCGCCATGATCGGCCTCACCGTGTACACCTCGCCCTTCGTCGCCGAGGCACTGCGCTCGGGCGTCAACGGCGTGCACGTGGGCCAGGCCGAGGCCGCCCGCAGCGTGGGCCTGACGTTCACCCAGACCCTGTCCTTCGTGGTCATGCCCCAGGCGGTGCGCATGGTCATCCCGCCGCTGATC
Organism: Cryobacterium sp. TMT2-10; assembly: GCF_004403075.1. NCBI lineage: Bacteria > Bacillati > Actinomycetota > Actinomycetes > Micrococcales > Microbacteriaceae > Cryobacterium > Cryobacterium sp. TMT2-10. The sequence goes on from NZ_SOGW01000009.1 coordinate 11,679, forward strand.
AACGTGTTCATCGCCCTGACGAAGAACACCTCGGTCGCCGGCGCGTTCTTCGTCTTCGAACTGTTCGGTGCCGCCCGCAAGGTCACCAACGAACGCGGGGACGAGGTGCTCGCGATTCTCCTCGCCGTCGCCGCCTTCTACCTGCTGGTCACCATCTCGCTCGGCGTGATCGCCGCGCGGGTCGAGAAGAAGGTGGCGGTCCTCCGATGACGTCAGTGCTCTACGACGCTCCGGGCCCGAAGGCCATCATGCGGTCGCGGATCTTCTCCGTGGTCACCGGACTCATCATCGCCGCCGGCCTGGCCTGGCTGATCCTGGCCCTGGGCGCTCCCAAGACCAGCGCCAACGGGGCCGAGCAGCCGGGCCTCTGGGATGCGACCCGCTGGGACGTCTTCTCCGACCGCGAGGTCTGGCGCACCCTCGGCCGCGGAGCCCTCAACACCCTCCGGATGGCCGGTGTCGCCGCCGTGTTCGCGCTCGCGCTCGGCGTGCTGTTCTCCTTCGGACGCGTGTCCGACACCAGGTGGCTTCGGATCTCGACCACGGTCGTGCTCGAATTCGTGCGCGGCATGCCCGTGCTGCTGATGATGCTCTTCATCCTCCTCGTCTTCTCCACCGGTTCCTTCTGGGCCGGCGTCGCCGCGCTGTCCGTCTACAACGGGGCGATCATCGGCGAGGCGCTGCGGGCCGGCATCAAGAGCCTGCCCCGCGGGCAGCGCGAGGCCGGGCTGGCCATCGGGCTCACCCCCGTGGCGACACGGCTTCGGATCGAGTTCCCCCAGGCGTTCCGGCAGATGCTGCCGATCATCATCGCGCAGCTCGTCGTGCTCCTCAAGGACACCTCCCTCGCGTTCGTGGTCGGCTACGAGGAGCTCCTCCGCAGCGGGCAGGGCCTGACGAACTTCTTCGGCAGCCGCTACTCGTTCTCCTTCTTCCTCGTCGTGCTGGCGATCTACCTGGCGATGAACCTGTCGCTGTCCTGGCTGGCCCGCGTCATCGCCCGGCGCACCGGGTCCAAGTCCGGCGGCGTGACGCCGAAGACCAAGACCCCGCCGGAGAAACCGGTCGAACCCGAGCTGGCGTACCCCGCGGCGCTGGGCAACCAGATGGGCGGCGACCAGGTCCGGCGAGGCTAAACTTGGGACTTGTGTCTGACCCCACTGAGATCTCCGAACCAGCCGTGAGCGCGGCCGTCGACGCCGCTCTCGCCGCCATTGCCGCCGCGAACGACTCCGCGGCCCTGAAAACCGTGCGTGCCCAGCACACCGGGGAGGCGTCCCCGCTGGCCCGGCTCAACGCGCTGATGCGCAGCGTGCCCGGCGACCAGAAGGCTGCCGCCGGCAAGCTCCTCGGCCAGGCCAGGGGAGCCGTCGCACAGGCGTTCTCCGCCCGCGAGGCCGCGATCACCGAGGCCGAGGCCGCCGCACAGCTCGCGGCCGAAACGGTCGACGTGACCGCGGCGGCGTCAACCTGGACGCCGGGCGCCCGGCATCCGCTCACCCTGCTGCAGGAACGGGTCGCGGATGTCTTCGTGGGCATGGGCTGGGAGGTCGCCGAGGGCCCCGAGCTCGAGAGCGAGTGGTTCAACTTCGACGCGCTCAACTTCGACGAGGACCACCCCGCCCGCGCCATGCAGGACACCTTCTTCATCGACCCGCCCGAGGCGCACCTGGTGCTGCGCACCCACACCTCCCCGGTGCAGCTGCGCGCCCTGCTGTCCCGCGAGCTGCCGGTCTACGTCGTCGCCCCCGGCCGGGTGTTCCGCACCGACGAGCTCGACGCCACGCACACGCCGGTGTTCCACCAGATCGAGGGCATCGCCATCGACAAGGGACTCACCATGGCGCACCTGCGCGGCACCCTCGACCACTTCGTCAAGGCCATGTTCGGCCCGGAGGCGAAGGTGCGCCTGCGCCCGAACTACTTCCCGTTCACCGAGCCGAGCGCCGAACTCGACCTGTGGCACCCGACGTTCAAGGACGGCGCCCGCTGGATCGAGTGGGGCGGCTGCGGCATGGTCAACGCCAACGTGCTCCGCTCCGCCGGGATCGACCCGGAGGTCTACTCCGGTTTCGCGTTCGGCGTCGGCGTCGAACGGGCCCTGATGTTCCGAAATGATGTGAAGGATATGCACGACATGGTCGAAGGCGACGTCCGGTTCAGCCAGCAGTACGGGATGACCGTCTGATGCGCGTCCCACTGAGCTGGCTGGGCGAGTTCGTCGACCTGGCCCCGGGCACCACGCCCGAAGACGTGCACGCCGCCCTGGTGAGCGTGGGCCTCGAAGAGGAAGAGATCCACCGCTTCGAGCTGACCGGACCGATCGTCGTCGGCCAGGTGCTCGAGTTCGTCGGCGAAGAGCAGACCAACGGCAAGACCATCAACTGGTGCCAGGTGCGCGTCGCGCCCGGCGACGAGCTCGCGGCCGACGGCGGCCCCGCCGTGCACGGCATCGTCTGCGGCGCCCACAACTTCGTCGTCGGCGACAAGGTCGTCGTGACCCTGCCCGGCGCTGTGCTGCCCGGCCCGTTCCCGATCGCCCCGCGCAAGACCTACGGCCACGTGTCCGACGGCATGATCGCCTCGGCCCGCGAGCTCGGCCTCGGCGACGAGCACGATGGCATCCTGGTGCTCGGCAGCCTCGGGCTCGACCCCGAGATCGGCACGGATGCGATCAGCCTGCTGGGCCTGGACGACACGGCCGTCGAGATCAACGTCACGCCCGACCGTGGCTACGCCTTCTCGATCCGCGGCGTGGCCCGCGAGTACGCGCACGCCACCGGGGCCGCCTTCCGCGACCCCGCCCTGGCCATCTCGCCCGTCGCCTCCACGGTCGCCTTCCCGGTCACGATCGACGATCAGGCCCCGATCCGCGGCCGCGTCGGCGCGAGCGTCTTCGTCACCCGCGCGGTGCGCGGCGTGGACCCGACCCGGCCGTCTCCGGCCTGGCTGATCGCCCGGCTGAAGCTGGCCGGCATCCGTTCGATCTCGCTGATCGTGGACGTCACCAACTACGTGATGATCGAGCTCGGCCAGCCGATCCACGGCTACGACCTCGACCGTCTCGCCGGCGGTATCACCGTGCGCCGCGCCCAGCCGGGCGAGAAACTCGTCACCCTCGACGACGTCACCCGCACCCTGAACGTCGAAGACCTCCTGATCACCGACGAATCCGGGCCGATCGGCCTGGCCGGCGTGATGGGCGGCCAGAGCACCGAGATCGGTTCCGGAACCACGAATGTGCTGATCGAGGCCGCGAACTTCGATCCGGTGTCGATCGCCCGCACGGCCCGCCGGCACAAGCTGCCCAGCGAGGCCTCCCGCCGCTTCGAGCGCGGGGTCGACCCGGCCGTCGCCGCCGTCGCCGCCGCCCGCGTCGTGCAGCTGCTGGTCGAACTCGCCGGGGGAGAGGCCGACGGCCTCGGCTCCCTGCACGACGCCACCCCCGACGCCGCGCCCATCATTCTGCCCACCGGCTTCATCTCCGGACTGATCGGGCTCGAGTACACCCCGGACGAGGTGCGCTCCTCGCTGGCCGAGATCGGCGCCTCCCTCGAGGAGACCGAGACCGGCCTGAACGTCACGCCGCCCAGCTGGCGCCCCGATCTGACCGACAAGTGGACCCTGGCCGAAGAGGTCGCCCGCATCGTCGGCTACGACCGCATCCCGTCGGTGCTGCCGGTCGCCCCGCCCGGCCGCGGCCTCACCCACGCGCAGACCCTGCGCCGCCAGGTCGCCCAGACCCTCGCTGCCACCGGCCACACCGAGGTGCTCGCGTACCCGTTCGTCTCGGAGAAGTCCAACAACCTGTTCGGGCTCCCGGCCGGCACGGCCGGAACGGGCGGCACTGCCGAAACGGGCGTGCCGCAGATCCGCGTCGCCAACCCGCTCGACGGGGAGGCGCCGTTCCTGCGCACCTCGATCCTGCCCGGGCTGCTGCAGATCATGCACCGCAACCGCTCTCGCGGGATCACCGACCTGGCCGTCTTCGAACTGGGCACGGTCTTCCGGCCGGTGGCCGGCATCCGTTACGGCAGCTCGGTCGTTCCTCCCGGTGCGGTGCGCCCGAGCCGGCAGCTGGAAGCCGAACTGAACGCGGGCATCCCCCCGCAGCCGCTCTCGGTGGCCATCGCGCTGACCGGCTTCACCGTGCGCCACCAGCCGGGCCAGCCCGCGGTCGCGGCCGGCTGGCAGGACGCCCTCGCGGCGGTACGCCAGGTCGCGCTCGCCTCCGGGGTCGCCATCACCGTGCGCCAGGGCTCACACCAGGCGATGCACCCGGGACGCACCGCGGAACTGTTCGTGACGACGGATGCCGGGCTCACCTCGGTCGGAATCGCCGGCGAACTGCTGCCCCGCATCGCCCGCGACGCCGACCTGCCCGCGGTCGTCGCCGTCGCCGAGATCGACCTGTCGGCCGTGTTCGCGCAGGCCGGCACCGAGCTGCACGCCATCCCGATCGCGACCATGCCCGCCGCCACCCAGGACCTGTCCCTGGTGGTCGACGTTCAGGTTCCGGCCGGCGAGGTGCTCCAGGCCGTGCGCCAGGGTTGCGGTCCGCTGCTCGACCAGGCCGAGCTCGTCGACGACTACCGGGGCACGGGCATCCTGCCCGGACGCAAGTCGCTGACCTTCGCCCTGCGCTTCCGGGCGCCGGACCGCACCCTCACCGCCGCGGAGGCCAGCGACGCCAAGCTCGCCGGCGTGTCCGTGACCGCCGCCCGCTTCGGCGCGACCCTGCGCGATTAGCGCCGGCCCGGCTGCTCGTTCGTCCCCCGTGCGGCTGCTCGTGCGGCTGCTCGCTCGGCGCTCGTGCGGCTGCTCGTCCGGCTGCTCGCTCGACGCCCGTGCGGCCGCCCGCCCATTTCGCCCATTTCGCCACTTCCGGTCGAGTTCGCCCCGCACACCGGGCGTGCTCGACCGCAAGTGGCGACGTCGGCGGGGGAGCCCGGCGCGGCGGAGTCGGCGGGGGAGCCCAGTGCGGCGGAGCACCCGCCGAGCGTCGCCGTTTCTGCCCACAGTCGCCGCCCGAGCGGCGATTATCGGCGCGAACGGCGATTCTCGGCGTGCGGGGCGGCGCGCTAAGTTTGTCACATGGCTTTTTCGGTGGCGGTGGCAGGTGCGAGCGGCTATGCGGGCGGCGAATTGTTGCGGCTTCTGGCCGAACACCCCGAGTTCGAGGTGCGCACGGTCACGGCCCACAGCAATGCCGGGCAGCTCCTGATCGACGTGCAGCCGCACCTGCGCTCCCTCGCCCACCTGACCCTCGTCGACACCAGCCCCGAGACCCTCGCCGGGCACGACGTCGTCTTCCTGGCCCTGCCGCACGGGACATCCGGCGCCCTCACCGCGCACCTGCCGGCCGAAACCCTCGTCGTCGACTGCGGCGCTGACCACCGCCTGGAGAGCGAGTCAGACTGGGCCGCGTTCTACGGCGGCGACTACTACGGCGCCTGGACCTACGGGGTCCCCGAGCTCCCTGTCGCCGGCGGCACCCAGCGCTCCCGGCTGCGGGGCTCCCGCCGCATCGCCGCCCCCGGCTGCAACGCCAGCACGGTGGCCCTGGCCCTGGCTCCAGGCATCCGTGCCGGCGTGATCGAGCCGGAGGACATCGTCGCCGTGCTCGCGGTCGGCCCGTCCGGTGCCGGCAAGAGCCTCAGGCGGCCGAACCTGGCCAGCGAGGTCCTCGGCTCCGCCAACCCCTACGCCGTGGGCGGCGGGCACCGGCACATCCCCGAAATCCAGCAGAGCCTGCGCTGGGCCGGGGCCGCGAACCCGACCATCTCCTTCACCCCGGTGATCGTGCCGATGTCCCGCGGCATCCTCTGCACAGCGACGGCCCGCCTCGTGCCCGGCACGTCCGCGGCCGCGGTGCGCGCCGCCTGGGAGGAGGCCTACGCGAATGAACCGTTCGTGCACGTGCTGCCGGAGGGTCGGTTCCCGCGAACGAGCGATGTGCTCGGCGCCAACACCGCCCTGATCGGCCTGGCCGTGGACGAGGCCGCCGGCCGAGTCGTCACGATCACCGCCGTCGACAACCTGGTCAAGGGCACCGCCGGTGCCGCAATCCAGTCCGCCAATCTGTCGCTCGGACTGCCCGAAACCACGGGCCTGAGCACGAATGGAGTAGCCCCATGAGTGTCACCGCCCCAGCCGGGTTCGCCGCCGCCGGAGTCACCGCCGGCCTGAAGAAGTCCGGCGGCCTCGACCTCGCCGTCGTGCACAACCTCGGCCCGCTCACCAGCGCGGCCAGCGTCTTCACCCGCAACCGGTGCAAGGCCAACCCCGTGCTCTGGAGCGAACAGGTCATGCGCGGCGGCCGGGTCAAGGCCATCGTGCTCAACTCGGGCGGGGCGAACTGCTACACCGGCACCATCGGGTTCCAGACCACGCACGCCACGGCCGAGGCCATCGCCGACCGCCTGGAGATCTCCGCCGGCGAGGTGCTCGTCTGCTCCACCGGCCTGATCGGCGAGCAGCTCGACCTGGGCAAGATCACCGCCGGCGTCTGGGATGCGACCCTCGCGCTCCAGTCCGCCGCCGCCACCTCGGATGCCGCCGGCCTCGCCGCGGCGCAGGCGATCATGACCACCGACACCACGCCCAAGCAGACCCTGCTCACGTCCACGGCCGGCTGGACCATCGGCGGCATGGCCAAGGGCGCCGGCATGCTCGCGCCCGGCCTCGCCACCATGCTCGTCGTGCTGACCACCGACGCCGTACTCGACTCCGAGCAGCTCGACGTGGCCCTCCGCGAAGCCACCCGGGTCACCTTCGACCGGCTCGACTCCGACGGCTGCATGTCCACCAACGACACCGTCAGCCTGCTCGGCTCCGGTGCCAGCGGGGTCGCCGCCGACCTGCCCGAATTCACGGATGCGCTGATCGCCATCTGCCAGGACCTCACCCTGCAGCTCCAGGCCGACGCCGAGGGTTCGGGGCACGACGTCGCCATCACGGTGCGGAACGCCGCCACCGAGGACGACGCCGTCAACGTGGCTCGCGCGGTCTCCCGCAGCAACCTGTTCAAGACCGCCATCTTCGGCAACGACCCCAACTGGGGCCGCGTGCTCGCGGCCGTCGGCACCACGGATGCCGCCTTCGACCCCTACGGCATCGACGTCGCGATCAACGATGTGCAGGTCTGCACGGCGGGGGAGCCGGACCAGCCCCGCGAACTCGTCGACCTGACGCCCCGGTCGGTGACCGTGCTGATCGACCTGCACGAGGGCACCGAGACGGGCACGATCTGGACCAACGACCTGACCCACGAGTACGTCGAAGAGAACAGCGCGTACTCGAGTTGATTCCGGCGGACGAGACGCAGAACAGCCGGGCCGAGGCTGCCGTCAAGGCCGCCACCCTGATCGAGTCCCTGCCGTGGCTCAAACGGTTCCACGACCAGATCATCGTGGTCAAATTTGGCGGCAACGCCATGGTCAGCGACCAACTTCAGCGCGCGTTCGCCGAGGACATGGTCTACCTGCGCTACTGCGGCATCCGCCCCGTCGTCGTGCACGGCGGCGGCCCACAGATCTCGGCGATGCTCGACCGGCTCGGCATCGAGAGCGAGTTCCGCGGCGGCTACCGGGTGACCACCCCCGAGGCGATGGACGTCGTGCGGATGGTGCTGACCGGGCAGATCAACCGTGAACTTGTCAGCCGCATCAACGCGCACGGCCCGCTCTCCGCCGGGCTCTCCGGTGAGGACGCCGGGCTCTTCCAGGGCCGTCGCCGCGGCACCGTCATCGACGGCGAAGAGGTCGACCTCGGCCTCGTCGGCGACGTCATCGGCGTCGACCCCGAGGCCGTGCACGCCCAGCTCGCGGCCGGCCGCATCCCGGTCGTCTCCTCGATCGCTCCCGACACGGATGTCCCGGGCCAGTCCCTGAATATCAACGCCGACGCCGCCGCCGCGGCCCTTGCGGTCGCCCTCGGTGCCGCGAAACTGGTGATCCTGACCGATGTCGCCGGGCTCTTCAGCGACTGGCCGAACCGCGACTCGCTGGTGTCGGTCATCGACGTGGACACCCTCCGCGCCCTCCTGCCGGAGCTCGAGTCGGGCATGATCCCCAAGATGACGGCCTGCCTGGACGCGGTCGAGGGCGGCGTCGCGAAGGCGGCAATCATCGACGGCCGCGTGCCGCACTCGATCCTGCTGGAGGTTTTCACCGGCAGCGGGATCGGCACCGAGGTCGTCCCCGCCCAACCCTGACCGACACACACAAGCACGACCGACACAGAAGTGAGCACCAAACCCATGGCAGACTTCGGCACCGAAGACTGGCGCAACCGATTCAGCGACGCGATGATGCACACGATCGCGCCGCCGCTGGCGATGCTGGTGCGGGGCGAGGGCTGCTACGTCTGGGACGACGAGGGCACCGAATACCTCGACTTCCTCGCCGGCATCGCCGTGAACTCGCTCGGCCACGCGCATCCGGACCTCGTCGCCGCCGTCACCGACCAGGTCGGCCGCCTGGCCCACGTGGCCAACTACTTCGCCTCCCCGCCCCAGCTGGAACTGGCCGAACGGCTGAAGCGGATCACCGGCACCGGCCCGGCCGGACGCGTCTACTTCTGCAACTCCGGCGCCGAGGCCAACGAGGCCGCGTTCAAACTGGCCCGGCTGAACACCGCGGGCGGCCGCCGCACCCGCATCCTCACCCTGCACGAGTCCTTCCACGGCCGCACGATGGGCGCGCTCGCCCTCTCCGGCAAACCGGCCATGCGCGAGCCGTTCCTGCCCGTCCCCGGCGGGGTGGAGCACATCGACGCCACCCTGGCCGCGCTCGAGGCCGCCCTTGACGACACCGTCGCCGCCCTCTTCCTCGAACCGGTGCAGGGCGAGGCCGGCGTGATCGATCTGCCCGACGGGTTCCTTCTTCGCGCCCGCGAACTCTGCACCCGGCACGGCGTGTTGCTCATCATCGACGAGGTGCAGACGGGCGCCGGGCGCACCGGCGCCTGGTTCGCCTACCAGCACGACGGCATCCAGCCGGATGCCGCGACCCTGGCCAAGGGGATCGGCGGCGGCCTGCCGATCGGCGCCCTGGTCACCTTCGGGGCGGCATCCGAGCTGTTCCAGCGCGGCCAGCACGGCTCGACCTACGCTGGAAACCCGCTGGTCACGGCCACCGCGAACGCCGTGCTCGGCACGATCGAGCGCGACGGCCTGGTCGAGAACGCGGCCCGCCGCGGCGACCAGTTGCGGGAGATCATCACCGGCCTCGGCTCCCCGCTGATCGCGGAGGTGCGCGGCCGCGGCCTGCTGCTGGGCGTCGGGCTGACCGAGCCGGTCGCGCAGAGGCTCGCCGCCGCGGCGCTGTCCCACGGGCTGATCGTGAACGCCGCGAACGAATCCACCATCCGGATCGCCCCGCCGCTGATCGTGGGCGACGCCGAACTGGCCGAGTTCGAGCGCCGATTCGGGCTCGCACTGGCCAGCCTCTAGAGTTGGACAGTCTATTGCCGAAAACCGAAAGTGACTCCGTGACCCGCCATTTCCTGCGCGACGACGACATCTCACCGGCCGAACAGGCCGAGATCCTCGGACTGGCCCTGGTGCTCAAGCGAGACCGATTCGCGGCCAAACCCCTCGCCGGCCCGCAGACGGTCGCGGTGATCTTCGACAAGTCGTCCACCCGCACCCGGGTGTCCTTCGCCGTGGGGATCGCCGACCTCGGCGGCAGCCCGCTGATCATCACGACCGCGAGCAGCCAGCTCGGCGGCAAGGAAACGGCCTCCGACACGGCCCGGGTGCTCGAACGCCAGGTCGCCGCGATCGTCTGGCGCACCTACGGCCAGGCCGGCCTCGAAGAGATGGCCCTCGGCACCACAGTGCCGGTCGTCAACGCCCTCTCCGACGACTTCCACCCCTGCCAGCTGCTCGCCGACCTGCTCACCATCCGTGAGCACCGCGGCGATCTCGCCGGCCAGACCCTCGCCTTCCTCGGCGACGGCGCCTGCAACATGGCCCAGTCCTACCTGCTGGCCGGCGCCACGGCGGGCATGCACGTGCGCATCGCCTCCCCGGTCGGCTACACGCCCGACCCGCGGGTGGTGACGGATGCCGCGGCCATCGCCGCGCGCACCGGCGGCTCCGTGGCGCTCTTCACCGACCCGGCCGAGGCCGTCGCCGGCTGCGACGTGGTCATCACCGACACCTGGGTGTCGATGGGCAAGGAAGAGGAGAAGACGGAGCGTCTCGGCACGCTCGGCGCGTACCGCGTCGACGCCGCCCTGATGGCCCTCGCCAAGCCCGACGCGCACTTCATGCACTGCCTGCCGGCCGACCGCGGCTACGAGGTCACGGCGGACGTCATCGACGGCGCGCAGAGCATCATCTGGGACGAAGCCGAGAACCGGCTGCACGCCCAGAAGGCCCTGCTCGTCTGGCTGCTCGCCCAAAACGCCCAAAACGCCCAAAACGCCCCCGCATAGTGACCTTTCCGGTCGAGAGTGACCGGTCTAACGGGCACTCTCGACCGGAACGGGCACGCCCGGGTGTGACAGCGTCACCGTAAACTTGAACAGATCTACATTTAGGGAGAACCATGGCTGAACGTGTTGTGCTCGCATACTCTGGTGGACTTGACACCTCGGTTGGCATCGGCTGGCTGAAGGATGCGACCGGCAAGGAGGTCGTGGCCCTCGCCATCGACGTCGGACAGAGCGGCGAGGACATGGATGTCATCCGTCAGCGCGCACTGGACTGCGGCGCCGTCGAGGCCATCGTCGTCGACGCGAAGGACGAATTCGCCAACGACTACATCGTGCCGGCGCTCAAGGCCAACGCGCTATACCAGAAGCGCTACCCGCTCGTGTCCGCGCTCAGCCGCCCGCTGATCGCCAAGTACCTCGCCTCGACCGCGAAGGAGCTCGGCGCTGACAGCGTCGCGCACGGCTGCACCGGCAAGGGCAACGACCAGGTTCGCTTCGAGGCAGCGGTCTCCGCCCTCGCGCCCGACCTCACCTCCCTCGCCCCGGTGCGCGACTTCGCCCTCACCCGCGACAAAGCCATCGAATACGCGGCCCTGCACAACCTGCCGATCGCGCAGTCGAAGAAGAGCCCCTACTCGATCGACCAGAACGTGTACGGTCGCGCGGTCGAGACCGGCTTCCTCGAAGACCCGTGGAACGCCCCGATCGAAGACCTCTACACGTACACGCAGGACCCGGCCGTGACCCGCGAGCCCACCGAGGTCGTCGTCAGCTTCGACCAGGGTGTCCCCGTCGCCATCGACGGCGTGCCCGTCACCCCGCTGCAGGCCATCGAAATGATGAACCTGCTCGCCGGAAACCAGGGCGTCGGCCGCATCGACATCGTCGAGGACCGCCTCGTTGGCATCAAGAGCCGCGAGGTTTACGAGGCTCCGGCCGGCATCGCCCTGATCGCCGCACACGAAGAGCTCGAGAACATGACCGTCGAGCGCGACCTGGCCCGGTACAAGCGCACGGTCGAGTCCAAGTGGGCCGAGCTCGTCTACGACGGCCTCTGGTTCTCCGGCCTCAAGCGCGCCCTCGACGTGTTCATCGACGAGACGCAGAAGCACGTCACCGGCGACATCCGGCTCAAGCTGCACGCCGGCACCGCCGTCGTCACCGGCCGCAAGTCCACCCAGAGCCTCTACGACTTCAACCTCGCCACCTACGACACCGGTGACACCTTCGACCAGTCCATGGCCAAGGGTTTCATCGAGCTGTGGTCGCTGCCGAGCAAGATCTCGGCTCGCCGCGACCTCGCCGGCAAGTAGGGCATCGGCGTGGCTGGAGACAAGAACGAGAATCGTGCCGGCAAGGCGGGCGCCCTGTGGGGCGGTCGCTTCGCCGGGGGACCGTCGCCGGAACTGGCGAAGCTGAGCAAGTCGACCCAGTTCGACTGGCCGCTGGCCCCCTATGACATCCGTGGTTCGAAGGCCCACGCCCACGCCCTGGCCGCGGCCGGTTACCTGACCGACGACGAATTCGTCGCCATGGTGGCCGGCCTCGACGCCCTCGTCGAGGCCGTGCTCGACGGTCGGTTCCAGCCCGCGGAGAGCGACGAAGACGTTCACTCGTCGCTCGAGCGCGGCTTGATCGACATCGTCGGCGTCGAACTCGGCGGCAAGCTCCGCGCCGGCCGCAGCCGCAACGACCAGGTCGCGACCCTGGTGCGGATGCTGCTTCGCGACAAGGCTGTTGCCCTCTCCGCTCACGTCGTCGACCTCATCGACGCCCTGGCGTCGCAGGCCGAAGCGCACGAGCACGCGATCATGCCCGGCCGCACCCACCTGCAGCACGCGCAGCCGGTGCTGCTCGCCCACCACCTGTTCGCGCACTGCTGGCCGCTCGTGCGCGACCTCGAGCGGTTCACCGATTGGAACAAGCGCGCCGACTTCTCGCCCTACGGCTCGGGCGCCCTGGCCGGCAACACCCTGGGCCTCGACGCCAACCTGGTCGCCGCCGACCTCGGCTTCAGCGCCGTGGTCGAGAACTCGATCGACGGCACCGCGAGCCGCGACCTGGTCGCGGAGTTCGCGTACATCACCGCCCAGATCGGGATCGACCTGTCCCGCCTGGCCGAGGAGATCATCCTCTGGAACACGCGCGAATTCGGTTTCGTCACCCTCGACGACTCCTATTCGACCGGGTCCTCGATCATGCCCCAGAAGAAGAACCCGGACATCGCCGAGCTCGCCCGCGGCAAGTCCGGCCGCCTGATCGGCAACCTGACCGGGCTGCTGACCACGCTCAAGGGCCTCCCGCTGGCCTACAACCGCGACCTGCAGGAAGACAAGGAGCCGGTCTTCGACTCGATCGAGACCCTCGAGGTGCTCCTGCCGGCCTTCAGCGGCATGATCGCGACCCTGACCTTCCACACCGACCGCATGGCCGAGCTGGCGCCGCAGGGCTTCTCCCTGGCAACGGATGTCGCCGAGTGGCTGGTCAAGCATCAGGTCACCTTCCGCGACGCCCACGAAATCACCGGCGCGCTGGTCAAGCACGCGGAGCAGAACGGGCTCGACCTGCACGAGGTGGACGACGCGGCGCTGCTCGCGCTGTCACCGCACCTGACGCCGGACGTGCGCGAGGTGCTCACCATCACCGGTTCGGTTTCCCGCCGCGACGGCCAGGGCGGCACCGCCCCGGTGCGCGTGGCCGAGCAGCGCGCCGTGCTGGTCGCCCGGGTGGGGGTCCTGGCGGCCGCTCTCCGGGTGTGATCCCCGGCCGCAGCCTGCTGGCGCGACCCGCACTGGAGGTCGCGCCGCTACTGCTGGGCGCGGTGATCGGCCGGGACGGGGTGCTGCTTCGCATCACCGAGGTCGAGGCCTATCTCGGGCTCGGCCTCGACCCCGGATCGCACGCCTTCCGCGGGCAGACCCGGCGGAACGCGGCCATGTTCGGCGAGCCCGGTCACCTGTACGCGTATTTCAGCTACGGCATGCACGTCTGTGCGAACATCGTCTGCTCGGAGCCGGGGGAGGCGTCCGCGGTGCTGCTGCGCGCCGGCGAGATCATCGCGGGTGTCGACGAGGCACGGATGCGACGCCCCACCGCACGCAGCGACCGCGACCTCGGGCGCGGCCCGGCCCGGCTCACGGTGGCGCTCGGCATCGGGCTCGCCGACGACGGCGCGGACCTCAGCCGGGCCCCGTTCGAGCTCACCCTGCCGGAGCAGCCGAGCGAATTCCGGAGCGGCCCCCGAACCGGCGTGAGCGGCCCCGGCGGAGGCGCCGAGTACCCGTGGCGATTCTGGATCCCCGATGACGCGTCGGTGTCGCCCTACCGGCCGCATCCGAAGCGGGGCACTGAGCCCCACCGTCGTTAGGTCCGGGCCATCCCTGGGCCAGCGCCGGGGCATCCGTCGTCACGTAATTTCGGAGATTTTCGAGAATCACCGCTTTCGGCGCCCGCCCCAACGGCGTGTTGCGAAAATCTCCGCAGCTAGTAACGCGGTGGCCACGGATGTTCCGGGTCGGACAGCAGATCCGGGTCGCCCGGCCGCGGCGAGCCACCGCGCCCCAAGGAAACCGTCCCACGCCGCCCCGAGGGACCCGACCCAGCCCAACCGGCCCGCCCCGAGGGACCCGACCCAGCCCAACCGGCCCGCCCCGAGGGACCCGACCCAGCCCAACCGGCCAGCCAGCCCAGCCCGAGGCTCGCGGCGCACCCTCTTGCCGCGGGCGCTGGTTACAACGTGCGCCCGCGACCACAGGGTGCGCCGCGACGCCCCGCCATGCCATTCCGCAGACGGACCCGGCCGGGGCATCCGTCGTCACGTGATCTCGGAGATTTTCGAGAATCACCGCTTTCGGCGCCCGCCCCAACGGCGTGTTGCGAAAATCTCCGCAGTTGCTGAACGCGGTGGCCACGGATGTCCCGGGCCGGGCAGCAGATCCGGGTCGCCTGGCCGCGGCGAGCCACCGCGCCCCAAGGGACCCCACCCGAGGCTCGCGGCCCACCCTCTTGCCGCGGGCGCTGGTTACAACGTGCGCCCGCGACCACAGGGTGCGCCGCGACGCCCAGCGGTGCCGCTGGCCGATTCCGAGGCCGCGAAGACTCGCTAGGCGACCGCGATCTGCACGAGGGCCGCGCACGCGCAGGCCCAGATCAGGCTGGCGAGGGTGCCGATGATGAATCGCTCCCGCGCCTCGGCGGCGGCCAGCTCGGTGAACCGGCCGACGCCCTTGATCGCCACGACGATGGCGAGGGCCTCCGGGAAGCCGGCGAGGATCGCGCCCGCCACGGCCAGCCGCTCAAGGATCCCGATCATCAGGCCGCCGCGCAGCACCTCGTGCACCGCGTGCTGGGGCTTCGCCTGGTCGGTGCGGGCCTCACCGGTGCCGGGCTCGTCGGTGCCGGCCTGGGCGGGAACCCCCGAGTCAGAGGCCGCCGACCCGGCGTTCTCCACCAGGATGCCGCCGTGCTGGCCGGGCGTCACGCTGTTGTGCGTGGCCAGCCGGAGTGCGAGCAGCGCTGCGGGCCCGCCGCCGACGACCGCCAGGCCGAGGGCCAGCATGCCGAGGATGGTGCCGAACACACTGGCGCCGCCGGGGGCGGGCACGGATGCGATCAGCAGGGCCGCGGCCAGGCCGCCGGCGGCGATGGCGGCGAACTGCTGCTTGTGCTGCCGGAACGCCAGGACCGCGAAGAACAGCGAACCCGTCGTGACCAGGATCAGCAGGAGCCAGTACAGGTACGCCACGATCTGGAAGGACGAAGAGGTCATGCGGCAGGGCCCGTTTCTGTCGTGGCGTGCTGGAGGTTCTCCAAGAGCCTAACGAGTGCGGGCTGCGCGGACTGGTCCACGCGCCACAGGGCGCTGCGGAGTCGCTGGCTGACGGCCGCCGCCGAGATCTCGAGCGCCGCGGCGATCTCCACCTGGGTCAGGCCCCGGCCGAGCAGGTCCACGGCCGCCCAGCCTTCCGTCGTGCGGCGCTGGCGCAGCAGCAACAGCGTGGTCACGAGGGCCTCGACCTCCTCGGCGCCAAGCAGCGGGGGAGCGCCGGTCGGGCCGGCGAGCTCGAGGCCGAACCGGCCCTCCGCTTTCTTGGCGCGCGTCACCGCGGCCCGGGCGCCGACGAACGCGTGCCCGGATGCCTGGCGGGCCGAGGCCGGCAGGGGGCGGCGCACCTCGCCGATCCCGAGCCCGATGCTCCAATGCCCGGAACGCTGTAGGTCCAGGATCACGTCTAGGGTGCTGCGGGCATCCGTCAGCAGCATCTGGATCTCGTCGCCCGCCGTCTGATCGGGCGGGAGGATGAAGGCTCCGGGGAAACGGGCGATGAGGGCGTCGATCATCTCGCCGGCACGATCGCGATCGTTGCGGCTGTCGATCTGGTCAGCGGTGATCACAAACACGGAAGACTCCTCTCGCACCGGGAACAGATGAAGTGTCCAGGCTGAATATACACCAGTTCAGCTTGCAGACTTAATAATTCGCAATGAAGGTTCAGAGGTGATCCGGCGGGCCCAGTTCGGGCGCTGGTAGCCTTGGCTCGTGTCAGATCCAGCGATCCTCGCCCTGCAAGCCAATGACCCGACCTTCGACGACGTCTGGGAGGAGATCTCCTGGCGTGGCCTGGTGCAGGTCTCGACGGATGCCGCCGAACTGCGCGCGCTGCTCGCCGGCCCGCCGGTCACGTACTACTGCGGCTTCGACCCGACCGCACCCAGCCTGCACCTGGGCAATCTCGTTCAGCTGCTGCTGATGCGCCGCCTCCAGCTGGCCGGGCACCGACCGCTCGGGCTGGTCGGCGGATCCACCGGCCTGATCGGCGACCCGCGCCCGACCGCCGAGCGCACCCTGAACTCGAGGGATGTCGTCAACGAGTGGGTGGGCTACCTCCAGGCCCAGGTCTCCCGCTTCCTCAGTTCGGAGGGCGACAGCGCCGTCACCCTCGTGAACAACCTGGACTGGACCGCCCCGCTCAGCGCCATCGATTTCCTGCGGGACATCGGCAAGTACTTCCGCGTCGGCAGCATGCTGAAGAAGGATGCCGTGAGCGCCCGTCTGAACTCGGACGCCGGTATCAGCTACACCGAGTTCAGCTACCAGGTGCTGCAGGGGATGGACTTCCTCGAACTTTTCCGCACCTACGGCTGCGTGCTCCAGACCGGCGGCAGCGACCAGTGGGGCAATCTCACCAGCGGCATCGACCTCATCCGCAAGGCGGAGGGGGAGAGCGCGCATGCCATCGGCACCCCCCTGATCACCAACAGTGACGGCACCAAGTTCGGCAAGAGCGAGGGCAACGCCGTCTGGCTCGACCCCACCCTGACCAGCCCGTACGCGTTCTACCAGTTCTGGCTCAACACCGACGATGCCGACGTGATCAACCGGCTGAAGGTATTCACCTTCCTCACCCGGGCCGAGATCGAGGAGCTCGAGACCGCTGTGGCGACCGAGCCGTTCAAACGGCTGGCCCAGCGCACCCTCGCCGTGTCGGTCACGAGCCTCGTGCACGGGCGCGATGCGACGGATGCCGCCATCCAGGCCGCGCACGCACTCTTCGGTCAGGGTGACCTGGCCGACCTCGACGAGGCCACGCTGGAAGCGGCGCTGCGGGAACTCCCCAACACCACGACCGCTCCGCACGCACCCGTGGTGCAGCTGCTGGTGGACACCGGGCTCACCGCCAGCCTGAGCGAAGCCCGGCGTGCGATCAGCCAGGGTGGCGTCTACCTCAACAACGTGAAGGTGCTGAGCGACGATCAGACGATCGAAGGCGCCGTGCTTCCCGGGGGCGTCGCCGTTCTCCGCCGCGGTAAGAAGACCCTGGCCGGCGTTTTCGTTCAGTAGCCGCGGGGCGTGACACGCCCGGGGTTGCACTGGTTTTGACGGGCCCGCCGGGGGACCGTAATGTATTCAAACGTACCCCACAGGTGCGGAAAGCCGCA
>NZ_SOGW01000040.1:0-29837 GCF_004403075.1 Cryobacterium sp. TMT2-10
GCCGACGTCGCCCGCACCCGCGTCGCCCGGCCCCCGCCCCGCGTGCTGCGCCCCGCGTGCTGCGCCGTTACGCGGGTGGCACGCCACGCGCGGAGCGGCGCACAACCCGCGCTCGCCCACCCGGGCCAGTGAGAGTGCCCGTTCCGGTCGAGAGTGACCGCAGTACCGGGCACTCTCGACCGGAACGGGCACTCTTGGGAAGCGGGAGGCGCGGCGGCGCAAGCGCGGCGGCGCGAGCGCGAAGGGGGTAAGCGGGAAGGGGCGGGACGAGGGGACGGGACGGCCGGGCTCTACACTGGCGGGATGGAAACCGAGACTTCGCACGCGGACGCATCCGTCGGGGCGCCGGCCAGGCGGCGCGCGCTGGTGCGCCGGCCCGCACTCAACCTGGCCGAGGGGCAGCTGACGCACATCGAGCGCAGCCCGATCGACCTGGCCTTGGCGGTCGAGCAGTGGCGCGGCTACCTGGCGGCGCTGGCCGACGAGGGCTGGGACACAATCGAGGTCGAGCCGGCCCTGCACCTGCCGGACTCCGTCTTCATCGAGGACGCGGTCATCCTCTTCGGCAATCTCGCCGTCGTGGCCAGCCCGGGCGCTCCGAGCCGCCGCGGCGAGACCGTGGCCGCGGAGACGGCCGTGCGCGCCCTCGGCCTGCCGGTGCACCGCCTCGAGCTGCCCGGAACCCTCGACGGCGGCGACGTGCTCAAGGTCGGCCGCACCGTCTACGTGGGGCGCAGCCTGCGCACCAACGACGCGGGGATCGCGCAGCTGCGCGAGATCCTGGCTCCGGCCGGCTACACGGTGCTCGCCGTGCCGGTCACGAAGGTGCTGCACCTGAAGACCGCGGTCACCGCGCTGCCGGACGGCACCGTGATCGGCTACCCGCCGCTCGTCGACGACCCGAGCGTGTTCCCGAGCTTCCTGCCCGTTCCCGAGCCCGAGGGCACCGCCGTGGTCGTGCTCGACGACCACACCGTGCTCATGTCGAGCGCAGCGCCGCGCTCGGCCCAGCTGTTCGCCGCCCACGGCTACCGGGTGGTCACGGTCGACATCTCCGAGTTCGAGAAGCTCGAAGGCTGCGTCACCTGCCTGAGCGTGCGGGTGCGCTGAGCCTGCGGGGTGCCCTGAGCCTGCTGGGTTCGCTGAGCCTGCGGGTGCCCCGAGCGGGCGGCACGGTGTCCCGCCCCGTCGAATCCCGAATTAGGTCTTGCGCGGGGCGACCAGGGAACATATCCTGAAAGGCTGCCTGATCAGGGGGGCACAGTTCAGACACGACGCGCTCAGGAGGCCGACATGACCAAGACAGCACCGTTCACGCTCGCAACGTTTGCGAACGACGGCGCCCGCATTGGCGCATCCGCCCCGTTCCGTCGCACCGCCTAGCGCGCACCAGAACGCCGAGCACCGCCAACACCGGCCAACACCGGCCGACACCGAACACCGCCAGCCGCCCCACGGGCCGCAGGCCGGCAGTAACGCTGCCGCACCGGGAGGCTCCGGCCTCCCCCTCGCCGACTCGATCCCGTCTCGTCGGCATTCTGCGACGCCCCCCGGCGCCGTTCAGTTCTCCACGTACCGTTCAGGACTCTTTCGTGACCACGCTCACAGACCACACCCATCCGCCCGATCCCGCGGCTGGCCCCGGCCCCGCGCGCCAGAACACTCTCCAGGTGATGCTGCGCCTGTACCCGTTCGCCCGTCCGGCGGTGCCGCGGCTCGCCCTCGGCATGCTCGCCGCCCTGCTCGCAGCCCTCGTCGCCCTCGCCATACCGCAGGTGCTGCAGCGCCTCGTCGACGGCACACTGTCCCGGCAGGAAGCCGGCCAGATCTGGCCGGCCGTGCTCCTCATCCTCGGCCTCGGCGTGATCGAGGCGGTGCTGATCGCGCTACGGCGCTGGTTCGTGCTCGGCCCCGGAACTCACATTGAGGCGAGAATGCGGAACGCGCTCTACGCGCGGCTGCAGGACCTGCCGGTCTCCTTCCACGACAAGTGGCCGAGCGGGCAGCTGCTGTCCCGCATGGTCAGCGACCTGAACCTGATCCGCCGGTGGATCTCGTTCGGCCTTGTTCTCCTCGTGGTCAACGTGGTGACGATCCTGATCGGCGCCGTCATCCTGGTCTCGATGAACTGGGTCCTCGGGGTCATCTTCCTCGTCTGCTCCGTGCCGCTCTGGGTGGTCGGCTACCTGTTCGAGGGCAAGTATTCCGCCGTCGCCCGCCGAAGCCAGGACCAGGCCGGCGACCTCGCGACGGCCGTCGAGGAGTCGGTGCACGGCATCCGTGTGCTCAAGGCGTTCGGGCGCGGGAAATTCGCGCTGAAGAACTTCTCCGTGCAGGCCGAGAGCCTGCGTGGCACCGAAATCGAGAAGGCCCGCGCGATCGCCGGCATCTGGCTCTGGCTGCTGATGGTGCCCGACGTCGCCTTCGCCCTCTGCCTGGTGGCCGGCGTCTGGCTGGCGAGCCAGAATGAGCTGAGCGTGGGGTCACTGGTGGCCTTCTTCGCCACTGCGACGGTGCTGCGCTGGCCGGTCGAATCGATCGGCTTCCTACTGTCGATGACCTTCGACACCCGCACCGCGACCGACCGGTTCTTCGACGTGCTCGACGCGCCGAACTCGATCACCGACCCGGAGCATCCGGTCACGATCGACCGGCCCCGCGGACGCCTCGCGTTCACGAACGTGCACTTCCGCTACCCGGATTCGCCCGCCCGCTTCCTCGACCTGCTCGACGGCGTCGACCTGGTGCTGGAACCGGGGGAGACCATGGCCCTGGTGGGTCTGACCGGCTGCGGCAAGTCCACCCTGACGGCGCTCACCACCCGCCTCTACGACGTGACCGAGGGCGCGGTGACCCTCGACGGCGTCGACGTGCGCGACCTCGGCCGCGAGGAACTGCGGCGCCACCTGTCGATGGCGTTCGAGGATGCGACGCTGTTCTCGGCATCCGTGCGCGATAACGTGCTGCTCGGCCGGCCCGAGTGGTCCGAACGCTCGATTGAAGCGGATGCCGCGCTCGAGCAGGCCCTGCAGGTCGCCCAGGCGGGTTTCGCCCACGACCTCCCGCAGGGCGTCGATACGCTCGTCGGCGAGGAGGGGATGAGCCTCTCCGGCGGCCAGCGGCAGCGGATCGCGCTCGCCCGGGCCGTGGCGGCACGGCCCGCAGTGCTCGTGCTCGACGACCCCCTGTCTGCGCTGGACGTGGACACGGAGGCCCTCGTCGAAGCCGCCCTGCGCGAGGTGCTGTCCTCCACCACGGCGCTGATCGTGGCGCACCGGCCGTCGACGGTGATGCTGGCCGACCGGGTGGCCCTGCTCGAGAACGGGCGCATCACGGCGGTGGGCCGGCACTCCGACCTGCTCCGCGAGAGCGAACACTACAAGTTCGTGATCTCGAGCCTGGAAGACGAAGAGCGACGAGAGTCACTGCGAGAGGAGGTGGCACGATGAGTGTCACCGGAGTCGAAGGAGAAGACCGCAGCACCTTCACCGCCGCGGAGAGCAAGCAGATCCGGACCCGGTCGCTGCGGCTGCTCGGGTCGCTGCTGAGCCCCGTGCGCTGGCCGGTGATCGCGGCGATGCTGATCGTGGTCGCCTCCACGGCCGCGCAGGTGGCCGGGCCGGCCCTGATCGCGTACGGGATCGACCTGGGTCTGCCCGCGCTGATGGAACAGGACTGGGTGCCGCTCGCCGCGACCGGGGTGCTCTACCTCGGCACGGGCGTCCTCGGTGCCCTGCTGATCGCCTGGTACACGATCATGTCGGCGCGGATCAGCCAGGCCGTGCTGATCGACCTGCGCAAACGGGTGTTCCTGCACACGCAGCGGCTGAGCCTCGAATTCCACGAGTCCTACACCTCGGGCCGCATCATCTCCCGCCAGACCAGCGACCTCGACGCGATCCGCGAGCTGCTGGACTCGGGCATCAACCAGCTCGTGCAGGGCCTGCTCTACATGGTGTTCACCGGGATCGCCCTGTTCGCGCTCGACGGCACCAGCGGCCTCGTACTGCTCGGCGCGCTGGTGCCCCTGCTGGCGCTCACGCGCTGGTTCCAGCTGCGCTCGCAGACGCTGTTCCGGCAGTCCCGGGTGGCCTCGGCGAGCCTGATCGTGCGGTTCGTGGAGACCATGACCGGCATCCGTGCGGTCAAGGCCTTCCGGGCGGAGAAGCGCAACGAGGCCGTGTTCGGCGAACTCGTCGAGGACTACCGCAAGGTCAACGGGCGGGTGATCCAGCTGTTCGGCATCTTCGACCCCGGCCTGGTCCTGATCGGCAACGTGGCCGTCGCGGTCGTGCTCCTGGTCGGCGGGTTCCGCGTCGTCGACGGGCAGCTCGCCATCGGCGCGCTCCTCGCGGCGCTGCTGTACACCCGGCGATTCTTCGACCCGATGGAGGAGATGGCGATGTTCTACAACTCCTACCAGGCGGCCCAGGCTGCGCTCGAAAAGATCTCCGGGGTGCTCGAGGAACACCCCGGTGTGCCCGACCCGGCCACGCCGGTCGACCTCTGGGCGGCGAAGGGCGCGGTCTCGTTCGAGGGTGTGCAGTTCGAGTACCAGAGCGACCGCGTCATCCTGCCCCGCTTCGACCTGGCCATCCCGGCGGGGGAGACCATCGCCCTGGTGGGCTCGACCGGGGCCGGCAAGTCGACCCTGGCCAAGCTGATGGCCCGCTTCTACGACCCGACCGAGGGCCGGGTCGCCCTCGACAGCGTCGACCTGCGCGACCTGCACCCCAAGGACCTTCGCCGGGCGATCGTCATGGTCACCCAGGAGGCCTACCTGTTCAGCGGGTCGGTCGCCGACAACATCTCGATCGGCAAGCCGGATGCCACGCCGGCCGAGATCGTGGCGGCAGCTCGGGCGGTCGGGGCGCACGAGTTCATCGAGGGACTGCCCAACGGGTACGACACCGACGTGAACAAGCGCGGCGGGCGTGTGTCCGCCGGGCAGCGTCAGCTGATCTCGTTCGCGCGGGCGTTCCTGGCCGACCCGGCCGTGCTCATCCTCGACGAGGCCACCTCGAGCCTGGACATCCCGAGCGAGCGACTGGTGCAGCAGGCGCTGCAGACGCTCCTGTCAGACCGCACGGCCGTGATCATCGCCCACCGCCTGTCGACGGTGGCGATCGCGGACCGGGTGCTCGTGATGGAGCACGGGCGCATCGTGGAGGACGGCACCCCCGCCGACCTGATCTCCGGCACCGGGCGGTTCGCGCAACTGCACGCCGCGTGGCGGGAGTCGCTGGTCTAGAGACGGGCTGCGGCGCCCGCCCGCGGCGCCCGCCCGCCAAGCCCGCTCGCCGAGCCCGCTCGCGGCGCAGGTTCGAGTCGCGGGCGCAGGGTAGAACCTGCGCCCGCGCGCACAGGGTGCGCCACGACGGATGCGCGGTGCGGGTCGCCGGGACGGGCTAGCCCGGCCGCGGGCCCAGCGGCTCGCGGGGTGAAGGAGCCGTCGGCGCGGCCGGCGGCTCCTTCAGATCGACGAAGATCGTGTGCGTCGGCGTGGGGCGGGTGTTCCGCCCGGAATGGTGCTGCCCGGGCAGCCACCGCGCGACCCCGGCGGGAATGTCGACGTCGACCTCCCGGCCGTCCGACTCCAGGTGCCGGGAGAACGCGCTCAGCGTGATCATCACTGAGTCCGGGTGCGCGTGCGGAGTCGTCTGGTCTCCGGGGGCGTCGAGGTACTCGAGCACGCGCACGCGCTCGTTCTCCAGGATCACCCGGTAGAGACCGGGATTGGTGGCCGCCGGGTCGTTCGTCATAGCCGCAGGTTAGTCCCGCGCGACGGGAAGGGAACCCGCAGGAGGAGCGGCGCTAGGCGAATCCCCACGCCTTCTCTTCGTCGCTCGAGGCGTCGGAGAGCGGTGTGCCGGTCAGGGGACGGGGGGCCAGCGGGCGGGCGGCCGGGCCGAGCGGTTGGTGGCCGGGCTCCGGCGGCGTGACGGGGGCCTGTTTGAGCTCCACGAAGATCGCGTGCGTGGGCGTGGAACCGATGTTCAGGCCGGTGTGTTCCTGGGCCGGGAGCCACCGTGTCTCGCCGGCGGGCAGCTCGACGTCGATCTCGCGGCCCTCCGACGACAGCCGCCGGGAATAGGAGCTGAGGGTGATCATCACGCTGTCGGGATGCACGTGAGGATGGGTCTGGTCGCCGGGGGCGTCCAGGAACTCGAGCACGCGCACGCGGTCGTTTTCGAGCAGAACCCGGTAGAGGCCCGGGTCGGAGGCAAGGGGGTCAGTGGAGGTCGATTCGCTGGGCATGAGGAACGGTAACATCCCTGACCCAGCCCGAACAAGGGGTTGCGGGTGACCGGAATCCAACCTTCAGCCGTGGCTCCACCGCGCCGCCGGGTAGTCGATCCGGTAGCTCTCCGGCAGGTCGCGAAGTGGTGTGCCCTCGTCCCGGTAATGCGGGAGCGCGCGGTCCTCGTGCCCGGCCGGCGGGTGGCCGCCGGAGCGGATCACCCGCCACCAGGGCAGGTCTGTGCCGTACCGCGCCATGATCTGGCCGACGGCGCGGGCGCCGCGGGAGCCGAGCACGGCGGCGACGTCGCCGTACGTCATCACCCGCCCGGGCGGAATCGAAGCGACGATGGAGCACACATGCTCGACGAACTCGTCACCCGATGGTGCAGCCACGTCGGCCCTGGACTACAGCTGCATCGCGCCGATGACCTCGCCGTAGACCGTCTCACCGACATTCGTGAACCCGATCCGGTGGAAGAACGTCTCCGGGCCGCCCTCGCCCGGCTCCCAGATCACCGTGATGCGCTTGAAGCCCCGCTTGCGGGCCTCCTCAGCCAGCGCGTCGGCGGCGAACTTGCCCACCCCGCGGCCCTGCGCATTCGCGTCGACGTTGATGCGCCAGAGGCAGGCCCGGAACTCCTCGTGCTCGGAATCGGGGTCGAAGTTGCCGTGGATGAACCCGGCGACCTCACCGTCCAGGAGCACGACCCGCTGCCAGGCGGTGGCCGGATTGATAACGGATGCCGCGACCGCGTAGGAGACCGGAGCGATGAATTGTTCCTGGCCCGGCTTCAGGCTCAGGTTGTTGGCCGCAACGATGTTGCGTGCGGACAGTTCTTCCAGTCGTAGTTCACCCATGTGAACAGGCTAACCTGCGGCAGACGAGGTGAGGTAGTCGGGTTTTCGGCCGAGCATCGGCGGCCGCTGCCGGGCAGGGCCGGACCGAAAACTATCTCGATGTCAAGATAATTGAACCCCTCGACTAGGATTGACGTGGCCATTAGGCCCCCGCAAAAGTCTGAGGAGATTTCATTGGCGAAGATCAAGGTTGAAGGCACTGTCGTCGAGCTCGACGGAGATGAGATGACCCGCATCATCTGGCATGCGATCAAGGAAACCTTGATCCACCCGTACCTCGATATCGACCTCGAATATTACGACCTGTCGATCCAGAAGCGCGACGAGACCGACGACCAGATCACGATCGACTCGGCCCACGCCATCCAGAAGCACGGCGTCGGCGTCAAATGCGCGACCATCACCCCCGATGAGGCCCGGGTCGAGGAATTCGGCCTCAAGAAGATGTGGGCGTCGCCCAACGGCACCATCCGCAACATTCTCGGCGGCACGATCTTCCGTGAGCCGATCATCATCTCGAACATCCCGCGTCTCGTGCCGGGCTGGAACAAGCCCATCATCATCGGCCGCCACGCGTTCGGCGACCAGTACAAGGCGACGAACTTCCGGTTCGAGGGCGAAGGCACGCTCAGCATGACCTTCACCCCGAAGGATGGCGGCGAGCCCCAGTCATTCGAGGTCTTCCAGGCGCCCGGCAGCGGCGTCGCGATGGGAATGTACAACCTCGACAACTCCATCCGCGACTTCGCCCGTGCCTCGCTCAACTACGGCCTCGAGCGCAAGTACCCGGTCTACCTGTCGACCAAGAACACGATTCTCAAGGCGTACGACGGCCGTTTCAAGGACATCTTCCAGGAGATCTTCGACGCCGACTTCAAGGCCCGCTACGACGCGGCCGGCCTGACCTACGAGCACCGCCTGATCGACGACATGGTCGCCTCGGCCATGAAGTGGGAGGGCGGCTACGTCTGGGCCTGCAAGAACTACGACGGCGACGTGCAGTCCGACACCGTTGCCCAGGGCTTCGGCTCGCTGGGCCTGATGACCAGCGTGCTCTCCACCCCCGACGGCAAGGTCGTCGAGGCCGAGGCCGCGCACGGCACCGTGACGCGCCACTACCGTCAGCACCAGCAGGGCAAGCCCACCTCGACCAACCCGATCGCGTCGATCTACGCCTGGACCCGGGGCCTCTCGCACCGCGCCAAGCTGGACGGCAACCCGGCGCTTGCCGAATTCGCGAACACGCTCGAAGACGTGGTGATCAAGACCGTCGAGAGCGGCAAGATGACCAAGGACCTCGCCCTGCTCGTGGGCCCGGAACAGGGTTTCCAGACGACCGAGGAATTCCTCGCGGCCATCGCCGAGAACCTGCAGACGCGCCTGGCGTAATTCGCCCGCGGCTTCGACGGCGGCAGCCCCTCCCTTTCGGGTGGGGCTGTCGCCGTCTTGCATGCTCCGCCGGGTGTCAGGGGAGCCTTTCCTTGCTGGCGAAGCCCGCCGACCGAGACCATAATATGACCATGGTGTCTGCGTCCTCTGCTGTCCGTCGGTATCCTCTCGTTGCGGCGACCCTCGCCCTGGGCCTGATCGGCGCGGTGCTGGCGCTGCTCGGCCAGGCCGACGCGGTGCGCTGGCTGTTCAGCGGGTACGGCCTGCTGATCGCCGGGATCGAAGCGGTCGGCATGGTCAGGAGACTGCGCCAGGGCACCTTCGGCGTCGACCTGCTCGCGATCATGGCCATCATCGCCACGGTGCTGGTCGGCGAATATGTCGCGACGATGATCATCGTGCTGATGCTGACCGGTGGAGCTGCGTTGGAGGATTTCGCGGTCAACCGGGCCAAACGCGAACTCGACGCCCTGCTGAAGCGTGCCCCGCAGATCGCCCACCGGATCGTGGCAGCCGCCAACGGATCCGGCGCAGCAGGGGCGGGCCCCGGAGTCACCGACGTCGAGGACGTGGCGGCCACCGACGTGCGGCCGGGTGACCTCCTGCTGGTGCGGCCGGCCGAGATCGTTCCCGTCGACGGCGAGCTGGTCTCCGACAGCGCGGCCTTCGACGAATCCTCGCTCACCGGGGAGAGCCTCCCGGTCGAGCGCCGGACCGGTGACGCGATCCTCAGCGGGTCGATCAACGGCCAGGCCGCCGCCACCATCCGGGCCACCGCGACAGCGGCCGACAGCCAGTACCAGCAGATCATCCTCCTCGTCGAGGAGGCCGCCGCGAGCAAGGCGCCCGTGGTGCGCCTCGCCGACCGGTACGCCGTGCCGTTCACCGCCGTGTCGCTCACCATCGCCGCGATCGCCTGGATCGTCAGCGGCGACCCGGCCCGGTTCGCCGAGGTGCTCGTCGTGGCTACGCCCTGCCCGCTGCTGATCTCCGCTCCGGTGGCGTTCATGGGCGGCATGAGCCGCGCCGCCCGCAACGGCATCATCGTCAAGGGCGGTGGCGTGCTGGAGATGCTGTCCCGCGCGAAGACCGTCGTGTTCGACAAGACCGGCACCCTCACGCACGGTACGCCGGCCATCGCGAGGGTGCTGCCGGAGCTCGGCTTCGACCAGGACGAGTTGCTGGCCCTCGCCGCGTCGGCCGAGCAATACTCGTCGCACGTGCTCGCGGCATCCGTCATCTCGGCCGCCCGTACCCGCGGACTCGAACTCACCGCGACGGAGGATGCGAACGAGGTGCCCGCCCACGGCGTGGTCGCGCGGCTCGGCGACCGCGAGGTCGTCGTCGGCAAGCTCTCCTACGTTCGGGATCACGCACCGGAAGCCGTGGCCACCCCCCTCGACGGCGGCGAACTCGCCATCTACCTCGCCGTCGACGGCCGCTTCGCCGGCAGCATCGTCGCCAGCGATAAGACGCGCGGCAACGCGCGGCAGACCATGGCCGATTTCCGCGCCCTGGGCCTGCACGAGACCGTCATGCTCACCGGCGACGCCCGGCCCACGGCCGAGCACATCGCCGAACTCGTCGGCATCGAGAGCGTGCAGGCCGACTGCCTGCCGGTCGACAAGGTCGACGCCGTGCGCTCGCTCCCCAACCGCCCGGTGATCATGGTCGGCGACGGCGTGAACGACGCACCCGTGCTGGCCGTCGCCGACGTGGGGATCGCGATGGGCGCGCGGGGGGCCACGGCCGCCAGCGAGTCGGCCGACGTCGTCATCCTGATCGACGACCTGTCCCGCACCGCCCGCGCGGTCGCCATCGGGCAGGACACCATCCGGATCGCCCTGCAGAGCATTTGGCTGGGGATTGCGATGAGTGTCGTGCTGATGGTCCTGGCCGCCTTCGGCTTCATCCCGGCCACAGTGGGTGCGCTGCTGCAGGAATTCGTCGACCTCGCGACGATCCTCAACGCGTTGCGTGCGATCGGCGGCCGCCGGGATGCCGCGGTTCAGGCCCAGGTCGCCGCGCGGGAGCCGGCCACGGTCGGATCCCGCGCGCGCTGAGCCCGTGTGAACCAATTCGACGGAGATTTTGATCTCAGCGCGCGATTCCAGCCTGTTTCGGACCGTATTCGGCAGAATCTCCGTCGAATTGGTTGGGGGCGGGGGGCCGGGGCCGGATCGAGGGGGCGGGGCTCGGGTGAGGAGTTGAGGCTCGGGCGCCGCGCGGCGACTCGGGACCGGCCGAAGGCTTAACCTGAGGTAATGCGTGCACGATTCCGCCGCGGCGGCCCGACCCCCGACGGTGTGACCCCCGGAGGGAGCCCGCGGCTGTCCCGCGAGGTGTACGTGCTCGGCGTGATCGCCTTCTTCGTGATGGTGGGCTTCGGTGTCGTCGTCCCGGTGCTGCCCGTGTACGTGCGCAGCTTCGGGGTCGGCAACCTGGAAATCGGGGCCGTCGTCTCCGCCTTCGCCCTGATGCGTTTCGTGTCCAGTCCCTTCACCGGGCGCATGATCGACTGGGCCGGCGAACGAGCCGTCCTGGCCACCGGGATCGGAATCGTCGCCGTCTCCAGCGGCCTGGTCGGCGTGGCTCAGAACTATCCCCAGCTCCTCCTGCTGCGCGGCGCCGGCGGCATCGGTTCGGCCATGTTCACCGTGGCGGCGATGACCCTGCTGCTCGGCTCCACCGCGCCCGGGATCCGGGCCCGCGCCATCGGATTCTACCAGGGCGGTTTCCTGCTCGGCGGGATGGCCGGCCCGGCCCTCGGCGGGCTGCTCGCCACGATCTCCCTCACCGCACCGTTCTTCTTCTATGCGGGCACCCTCTCCGTCGCCGGGTTCCTGGGCCTGGTCCTGCTGCGACCGGTGCGGGGCACGGGGCCGAAAACGGATGCCGCACCGGCCCCGCGAGTCCCGTTCCGCACCGTACTGAAGGACGAGCGTTTCCGAGCGGCGTGCCTGGCCAGCTTCTCCACCGGCTGGACCTCGTTCGGTGTGCGCAACGCGCTGATCCCCGTGCTGGTGGTCGAGGTGCTCCGCGGGCCGACCGCTTGGACCGGCATCGCGTTCGCCTTCGCGGCCGTCGCGCAGACCATCGCGCTCGCCCCGGCGTCGCGCTTCGTCGACCGGGTGGGCCGCCGGCCCGCCATCATCGGGGCGTTCCTGGTGGCCGGGCTGACCATCTTCGCCGTCCCGTTTGCGCCTGACATCGTGGTTCTCACCGGGCTGCTCTGCGTCTACGGGGTGGCCTCGGCGTTCATGGGCACCGCCCCGGCGGCCGCCGTCGGGGATGCGGCCGGGGCCGGCGGCGGGAGACCGGTGGCGGTGTTCTCGATGTTCTCCGACTTCGGCGCGATCATCGGCCCGCTCGTCGCCGGCTTCCTCGCCGACCAGGTCTCCTATCCGGTGGCCTTCGGCGTGGGCGCCCTGTTCTTCCTCGCGACCTCCGGCTACGCCGCCCTGCGGATGCCGCGAGGCACCCGCCTCCCTGACGTCCCCTGACACCCGCTGACGCCCCGCGCGAGACCCGCCGAACCGTGAGTTCCGCCCCGTTTTTTTGAATTTTGAGGAGCTTTAATCACGGCTCGGCGGGGCTCGGCGGGGCAAGACGGCGCAGGGCTGGGTGCGGTGGGGCAGCGCTGGGTAAGGCTCGGGGCGGGCGGGCGGGCGGGCGGGGCGGGCCGGTCAGGCCGCGATGTCCCGCCGACGGAACCCGAGCACGGCGAGCCCGAGGAGCACGGCGACGGTGGCCACGGCCACGAGCACGCTGGGGCCGTCCACGCCCTCCCGGAGCGGGTCGTGGCCAATGTACTGGTAGTACGGCGAGAGCTTCTGGAACGGATCGAGCCAGTCGACCAGGGGCGCCAGCGCGTTCACCACATAGGCCACCACCGCGACGACGGCCGGGATGCCGCGGCTCAGCCCGGTCCTGCCGGTCGAGGCCGACAGCGTCAGGGCCAGGGCGCCGAAGACCACGCCGAGCAGCGCCAGGTGCAGCATGGCGGCGGCCACGTCACCGGCCGGGAGGTTCATGTCCGCGAACGACCCCAGGCCCACGAGGGAAACCCCGGTCACCGCCGCGAGCAGGAACGTGCCCAACGCCAGCGCGGTGAACTTCTCCAGGACGACCCGGGTGCGGCCGACCGGGTTGGCCAGCAGGAGGTCCATGGTGTGGTGGTCCTCCTCGCCGCCGATCACGGCCACACCCACGCCGATCGCGTAGACGAGCACGGCGATCGGGCCCATGAACGACAGGAGTTCGACCTGCACGTAGCCGACCGGGGTCGACATGTCCGCGCCGGTCGCGGCGAACAGGTAGCGGAAGGCCTCGGGCATCTGCTTCAGGAAATCGCTCATCGACGGCTGGTCGCGCAGGCTCGGCCACAGGGCCACATACATGCCGACCAGGAGCACCAGAGAGACCGACCCGCCGAGCAGACCTCGGCGCTGGTCGTACAGGGTCTTCGTGAACAGGCTAGCCAGCATCGGTCTCACCGCCGTGTGTTTCGGTGACGGTGTCGGAGCCGGTGTCGCCCGGCCCGTAATAGCCGAGGAACGTCTCCTCGAGGTCGGTTTCGGCGCATTCAAAATCGATCACCGACCGGCGGGCACCTGTTTCAGCAGCGCATCTAGGGCGTACTGCGGCGCGCTGCAGCGAAGGCTCCGGTCGCCGATCGAGAGGTCCTGCACGCCCCGGATCCTGGCGAAATCCTCGGCCGACACCTCCTCCAGGAAACTCGCCCGAATCCGGTGCAGCGACCGGGCGCGGAGCTCCTGGAGCCGCTCGACGGCGATCAGCCGGCCGCGACGGATGACGCCGATCCGGTCGGCGACCCGCTGCACCTCCCCGAGCACGTGAGACGAGAACAGCACGGTGCCGCCGTCCCCGGTGTACTCGCCGAGCAGGGCGTGGAACTCCTGCTGCACGAGCGGGTCGAGACCGCTGGTGGGTTCGTCGAGGATCAGCAGCCGGGGCGCGGACATGACCGCCAGCACGATCGCGAGTTTCTGCCGGTTACCGCGGGACAGCGTCCGCGCCGGGCGGCCGAGGTCGACGTCGAAGCGGGCGGCCAGAGCGGTGGCCTCGGCCCGGTCATCGCGGCCGCGCAGGTGATCGAAGAAGGCGATGTGCTGCCGGCCGGTGAGCCGGCCGTAGAGCGCCGATTCACCGGGAACGTACCCGACCAGGCGGTGCACCTCGACCGGTTGCCGCCACGAGTCCAGGCCGAAGACCTGCGCCTGGCCGGAGGTCGGACGGAGCATCCCCAGCAGCAGGCGGATCGTGGTCGTCTTGCCCGCGCCGTTGGGTCCGAGGTAGCCGAAGACCTCACCGAGCTCGAGGGTGAGGCTGATGCCGTCGAGAGCGACGCCCTCGCCGAACTGCTTCCTGAGCAGGGCCAGGCGAACCGGGGCGAGCTCGTTCATGCGCCGAGCCTGCTCCGAACGGCCAGTCGCCGGAAGGGCCAATGGTCCCGGGCCGTGCGGAGGCGGTTAGCGCAGTTCCGCGCGGCCGGAGAGAACGCCGCTGACCGTGGCGACGACGGCGAAGATCACACCGACCAGCGGGAGGCCGAGGTCCCACCAGGCCAGAGCTGCTGCTCCGAAGACGCAGATCTCGACCACGGCCTTGCCGAACGGGTCGAGCTTGAACACGGCCTTGGGGGAGCGGAACAGAGCCCAGAGCAGGATCGCGAAGGCCGGGGCGACGATGCCGACCACGACGCCGGGCCACGGCAGCGGCCACGCCGCGAAACCCCAGATGCCGAGGCTGATGAACGCGAACAGTTCGAGCAGGAATCGCAGGATGTCGTTGGGGCTGGTCTTCACGCTCGTATCGGTCACTTGCCCCATCTTACCGAGCAGGCGGGCGGCTACTTGAAGATGATGGTGCGGGCACCGTCGAGCAGAACCCGGTGCTCGGCGAACCAGGTGACCGCCTGGGTCAGGGTGCGGCTCTCCTCGTCCTGCCCGATGGCGACGAGTTCGGCCGGCGTGCGGGAATGGTCCACGCGCACGACGTTCTGCTCGATGATCGGGCCCTCGTCGAGGTCGCCGGTGACGAAGTGGGCGGTGGCCCCGATCAGCTTCACGCCGCGGGCGTGGGCCTGCTTGTAGGGGTTGGCACCCTTGAACCCGGGCAGGAATGAGTGGTGGATGTTGATGGCGCGGCCCTCGAGCAGCGTGCAGAGCTCGGGGGAGAGGATCTGCATGTACCGGGCGAGCACGACCAGCTCGATGTCGTGCTCGTCGAGTGCCTCGATCACGCGCGCCTCGAAGGCCGCCTTGCTCGCGGCATCCGTCACCGGTCGGGACTCGAACGGCACCCCGTAGAACCCGACCAGGTCGCGCAGCGTGCCGTGGTTGCTGAGCACCAGGGGGACCTCGATCGGGAGCTGCCCGCCGCGCTGGCGGAACAGCATGTCGTTCACGCAGTTGCCCGCCGTCGACGCGAGCACGAGGGTGCGCACCGGGCGCCCCACCACGTCGATGGCGGAATTCATCCTGAAGTGGGCGACGACGGGGGCGAGCTCCTGCTCGAGCTCCTCGCGCGGGGCGGGGGACTCCACCTGCAGGCGCATGAAGAACCGGCCGGTGTCGGCACTGGCGAACTGCTGGCTCTCGGTGATGTTGCCCCTGGCGCGCACGATGGCACCGCTGACCGCGTGCACGATGCCCGGCTGGTCGACGCAGACGAGGGTGATCACCCAGTGGTGGCGCGGGTTCGGCGACAGAGAAGAAGTCATCCGACTAGGTTACCGGCCTCTCTGGCCGCGCCGGCCACCCGTCGGCTAGGCTGGGACGTGGTCGGCGCAGCATGCCGGCCCCGGGCGCGCACGTCGGCGCGCAGCCGATCCGGACCGGCCCCGCGACGCGAGAGCGGCGGGCGCCACTGTTCCCGTCTGTGAGCCACAGCCACCATGTCATTCACCGCGCCCATCACCCTGCCCCCGCTCGGCGACGGGCAGGGCCGCCCGGGGTCAACTCCCGGCCCCTTCCCCTGGGTCGGGCTGATCGCCCTCGCGGCCGCCGTTTTCCTGTCGGTGACCTCCGAGATGCTGCCGACCGGCCTGCTGCCGGACATGAGCCGGTCCCTCGGCGTCAGCGAGGCCCAGGTGGGGCTGCTGGTCTCCTGGTTCGCGTTCACCGTGGTGCTCACGAGCACCTCCCTGGCGCATCTGACCCGCCGGCTGCCGCGGCACGGCCTGATCGTGCTCGTGCTGGTCGTGCTCGCCGTCAGTAATGTGCTCACCGCGGTCGCCCCCAACTACGCGTTCATGGTGGGCGGCCGCATCCTCGGCGGCATGGCCCACGGCCTGTTCTGGGCCGTCGTCGGCGCCTATGCGGCGCATCTCGTGCCGCGGGAGCAGATCGGCCGGGCCGTGGCGATCACGGTGTCCGGCGGCACCCTCGCGTTCGTGCTCGGCGTTCCGCTGGCCACGGCGGCCGGGCACCTCCTGGGCTGGCGGCTGTCGTTCATCGCGCTCGCCGTGCTGATGCTCCTCGGCGCCGTCGTCGTGTGGCGTTTCCTGCCGCACGTCTCGCACTACGGTGCCCGGCGCACGGATGCCGAGGCGACCGAGGCGACCGAGGCGACCGAGGCGACCGAGGCTGCCGAGGCGGCCGCGCTCGCCGCGGCGGAACCCGCCGCCGTGCCCGCCCTCGAAACGGCCGCCGAACCGCGCCGCGACCCGACGATGCCAGCCGTGATCCTGCTCTGCTCGATCACGGCCCTGACGATGGTCGGGCACTACACCTTCTATACCTACATCGCCCCGTTCCTGATCGACGGGATGGGCGTGGACGGCGCGGCCGTCGCGCCGCTCCTGTTCGCGTACGGCATCGCCGGCGCGGTCGGGCTGGTCCTCTCCGGCACCGTGTTCGGCCCTCGGCCCCAGCTGGGACTGGTGATCGGCATCGCCGTCTCCGCGATCAGCGTCAGCGTCCTCGCCCTGTTCGCGTCGACGCTGCCGGTGGCCATCGGCGCCTTCGTGCTGTGGGGGCTGGCCTTCGGCACGCTGCCGCCGCTGCTGCAGACGCGACTGCTGCGCACAGCCTCGCGGCGCATCCGTGACACCGCGAGCGCCATCTACACCACCGCGTTCAACGCCGGCATCGGCGGCGGCGCACTGCTGGGCGCCGCGCTGCTGAACACCGTGGGCATGCCCGCCGTGCCGCTGGCCTACATCGGCATCCTGTCGCTGGCGTTCGTGCTCGTCATCGTCAGTCACGCGGTCACCTGCCGCCGCGCCGTCTGACCTATCCGGAGTGCGGGCGGAAGCCTAGGGTGAGGGCACCGAGCTGGAGGAGGCCCCCCGATGGACGCTCGGCCTCGACCGGGCACCCGACCGCGCCGAACGCCGGGCCCCCGTCTCGTGTGCGTCGCAGCGCTGGCCGCGCTCCTGCTGGCCGGGTGCGCCGGCGGAACAACGGCGCCCCCGGCCGGTCCCGGCGGGACAGCGCAGCCGTCGGCAGACCCCGGCGGGTCCGTCGGCACGGTGTTCACCGACGCGCAGCTGACGGCGTTGCTCGCCACGCTCGCTGACGGCGCCGGCAACACCGTCATCCCCTACAGCGACGCCGGCAGCGTGAGAATCGCCTTCAAGGACGGCGCCGACCTTCCGCCACGACCCGCCGCCGAGCCCGCGGCCTGTGCCGCATTCCAGCCCGAGAGCATGCTGACCCGGCCCGAAACGCTGAAAATGCAATTCGCGGCGGGTGCGTTGCCCGCCAGCACCCCGTTCGGCACCGACACCACCATGATCCTGCTGAAGAGCGCCCCGACCGGCGAGCTGACGAACGCGAACTTCGCCTGCACGGATGACCAGGCCTCCGCCTGTTCGACCTTCACGCTCACGCAATCAGGCACCGAGACCCCTCAGGACGCACGCTTCGTGAAGGTGCCCGCGGTCGGCGATCGGACGTTCGCCACCGTGGTGACCGGCGGCCTGAAACCGGGAGACTTCACCGTCAGCCTGCAGGCGCTGGCCGGAACGGTGTCCATCGGAATGGGTCGCATGGTGGCGACGGCCGACGCCGACGCCACGGCCGCCGACCTGGCCGAGCTGGCCACGCGAATCGTCGCCGTGGTGCGGGACGGAGCGCCGTCGGTGCCCGCACCACCGAGCAACGCCTTCACGCCCGAGCAGCTGGCCGGCCTCCTGGACGGGGTCACCGGCCCCACCGGGAAAGCCATCGACGTGGCCGGAGGATCGACGATCCGGCCGGGGGACACGGCTGTGATGCCTTCATCGGAGGCGTGCGTCTACGACGAGGTGGCCTACACGGGCTCGCAGGCCGGAGCGTCCACGGCCGACGGTGATATCCAGGGGGAGGAGAAGCTGGACGGGATCAGAGTGCGGGTGACAAGCCTGCCGCCGGCCGCCGCCCCGCCGTATCCCTTCGACGCCAAGGCGGCCCTCTTCCAGGACTGCACGTCGGTTCAGGGCACCCGGCCCGGCGCCGTGACACGCACCTGGGACCTGTTGCAACTCGAGGTGACGACCAACGGTGAGGCCTCCTACGCCGTCGCGTATCGCGTCGGCGACGAATGGTCGGTCCTGGTCGGCGCCCGGAACGGTTCCCTCTCCGTGGAGGCGGAGACCGGGGCCCGGTCCGAGAGCGACCTCCCGCAGGCGGCAGCCGGTCTGGCCGCCGTCGTCGACGAGGTGCTGGCCAGAGCGTGACCTGGCCTGAGCGTGACCTGACCCGGGCGTGACCTGACCGGCGCCGGCCGGTAACCGGCCCCGGCGCCCTCCGCTAGCCCTTCCGGCCCGCATCCGTCGGGTCCGTGCCGCGCATCTGGTCGGCGAGCGGGCGGTTGGGGATGATCGGCACCTGGCCGGTGAAGCCCTCCCGGGCGGCCGCGATCTCGAGGATGCGCCCGCGCGAGGCGTACCAGCCGACGATCAGCAGCGGGATGATGATCACGAGCGAGCTGATCGTGAGCGTGCCGACCGGCCAGTCGAAGGCCATCAGCACGAGTACCGCGACGAGGAAGGCCAGGCTGGCGTAGCCCGTGTAGGGGGCCCCGAACATCCGGAATGCCGGCCGCTCGAGGATGCCCAGCTTCGACCAGGCGTGCAGGCGCAGCTGGCAGAGCACGATCATGCCCCAGGCGCTGATGATGCCGATGGCCGCCATGTTCAGCACGATCTCGAAGGCGGCGTCGGGGACGACCGCGTTCAGGCCGACGCCGAGCAGCGTGACCGCGCCGGTGAGCAGGATGCCGCCGAACGGCACGCCCGTGCGGCTCACCTTGCCGGCGAATCGCGGCGCCGAGCCCGCAAGGGACATCGAGCGCAGGATGCGTCCGGTCGAGTAGAGGCCCGCGTTGAGGGAGGAGAGGGCCGCCGTGAGCACCACCAGGTTCATGATCACGTCGACGCCGTCGATGCCGATCGTGCCGAAGAATGTCACGAACGGGCTCTCGCCGGCCTGGTACGCGGTGTACGGCAGCAGCAGCGACAACAGCAGGATCGAGCCGACGTAGAACACGGCGATCCGCACGATGACCGTGTTGATGGCCTTGGGCATCACCTTCTCCGGGTTCTTCGTTTCCCCGGCGGTCGTGCCGACCAGCTCGATCGACGCGTAGGCGAACACGACGCCCTGAACGACCAGCACGGATGCGATCACCCCGTTCGGCAGCCAGCCCCCGTTGTCGGCGATGAGGCTGAAACCGGCCTCCTGCCCGGGAATCGGCGTGCCGAAGATGACCATCCACGTTCCCACCAGCAGGAACGCGACGATGGCGAGCACCTTGATAAGTGCGAACCAGAACTCCAGTTCGCCGAACACGCTCACCGAGAGCAGGTTCAGGCAGAGCACGACCGCGAGGGCGAAGAGCGCGTAGAGCCACTGCGGCACGTCTCCGAACGGCGCCCAGTACCGGGCGAAGAAGTTCATGTAGAGCGCCACGGCGGTGACGTCGACGATCGCGGTCATCACCCAGTTGAGCCAGTACAGCCAGCCGG
Organism: Cryobacterium sp. TMT2-10; assembly: GCF_004403075.1. Classification (NCBI taxonomy): domain Bacteria; kingdom Bacillati; phylum Actinomycetota; class Actinomycetes; order Micrococcales; family Microbacteriaceae; genus Cryobacterium; species Cryobacterium sp. TMT2-10. The sequence goes on from NZ_SOGW01000040.1 coordinate 19,466, forward strand.
TGACGAAGGCCGTCTTCTCGCCGAAGAACTCACGGGCGTAGGAGACGAAGGAGCCCGACGACGGGCGGTGCAGCACCAGCTCGCCGAGGGCGCGCAGGATCAGGAACGCAAAGAATCCGCAGATCGCGTACACGAACACCAGGGACGGGCCCGCGGTGGCGAGACGGCCGCCCGCGCCGAGGAACAGCCCGGTGCCGATGGCCCCGCCGATCGCGATCATCTGCACCTGCCGGGCCTTGAGGCCCTTATGCAGCCCCTCGTCCTCGTGCACGTTGACGGCGTCCGCGATGTGCTCGAGGGGGGTCTCCGTGCCACGACCGTGGTACTCGTGGTGTTCATGTTTGAGGGGCACTTCTGGCCCCTGATTTGCACGCGTCATGGGGCTCTTCCGATAATCGGGTTTTCCTCAACACTATCGGCCTCCCGCACGGGGTGTGTGCCGCGCGTGCCGGGATGCGGTCAGGAGCCTCTCGGTTAGACTGGAGTTCGACACTCAGAGAGAGAGCCGGGAGGCCGCATGGCGACAATCCTGCTGGCTTTTTGTGTCGTCTCCGCCTTCACCCCGCTGCTGACGCGCCTCCTGTCGGTGCGGGCCTTCTACCTGATCGCCCTGCTGCCGGCGGCCGCTTTCGCCTACACCCTCGGCCAGACCGCCACCGTGACCGCGGGAGACGCGGTGACCGAGAGCATCCCGTGGATCCCGACGCTGGGTATCTCCCTCTCCTTCCGCGTCGACACCCTGGCCTGGCTGCTGGCGCTGGTCGTGACCGGGGTCGGCGCGCTGGTCCTGCTCTACTGCGCCCGCTACTTCGCCGCCGACGAGCTGTCCCTCGGCCGGTTCGCGGCCCTCCTGCTGGCCTTCGCCGGCACGATGTACGGGCTGGTGACCGCCGACGACATCGTGGTGATGTTCATTTTCTGGGAGATCACCAGTGTGCTCTCGTACCTGCTGATCGGGCACTACACGAGCCGCCGGGCGAGCCGCGGCGCCGCCCTGCAGGCTCTCCTGGTGACCACGTTCGGCGGGCTCGCCATGCTGGTGGGCGTCATCATGCTCTCCGTGGCGGCGGGAACGACCTCCCTGGCCGTGATCGTCGCCGACCCGGTCTCCGGGCCCGCCGCGACCTGGGCGATCCTGCTGATCCTCGTCGGCGCGCTGTCCAAGTCGGCGCTGATCCCCTTCCACTTCTGGCTGCCCGCGGCAATGGCCGCCCCGACCCCGGTCAGCGCCTACCTGCACGCGGCAGCCATGGTCAAGGCCGGCATCTACCTGGTCGCCCGGCTCGCCCCCGGCTATGCCGACACCGACGCCTGGATGCCGGTGCTGGTGACCATCGGCGTCTGGACGATGCTCGTCGGAGCGTGGCGCTCGCTCCGGCAGCACGACCTCAAGCTGCTGCTGGCCTACGGGACCGTCAGCCAGCTCGGGTTCCTGATGGTCTCGGTCGGATTCGGAACCCGGGACGCTGCGCTCGCCGGGGCGGCGCTGCTGCTCGCCCACGCGCTCTACAAGGCCACGCTGTTCCTCGTCGTCGGCATCATCGACCACCGGGCCGGCACCCGCGACCTGCGCCGGCTGTCCGGCCTCGGCCGCAGCCAGCCCGCGCTCCTGTTTATCGCCGTGCTCGCCGCCGGTTCGATGGCCGGACTGCCGCCCCTGTTCGGATTCGTCGCCAAGGAGGCCGTATTCACCGCGCTCCTGGAGGCCGGGCGGGCCGGCGACGGCTGGGGTTGGATCGCCCTGGTGGGCACGGGCATCGGCTCGGTGCTGACGGTCGCTTACAGCATCCGTTTCATTTGGGGTGCGTTCGGCACCCGGCCGACGATGGCTCCCACCGCGCTGCACCCGGACCGGTGGGGCGTGCTGCTGGCCCCCGTCGTCCTCACCGCCGGCACCGTGCTGCTCGGCCCGCTGAGCGCCGGGATCGACCCGTTGCTGGCCCCCTACGCCGACACGGTCGCCGGCGGCGGCGACTACCACCTCGCGCTCTGGCACGGCCTCGAGCCGGCGCTGCTGATCAGCCTGGTCCTGGTCCTCCTCGGCGCGCTGATGTTCGCAGCGCGCCGCCGGGTCGCGCTCCTGCAGGCCACCGTCCCCGCCTGGGTCGACGCCGGCCACGGCTACGGCGTGACCGTGCGCGGCATCGACCGGGCCGCGGCCCGCCTCACCCACTTCGCCCAGCGCGGTGGCCTGCCGCAGTACCTCTCCACCATCCTCGTGGTATTCGTGCTCGCCCTCGGCTTCGCGGCGCTGGTCAACCGCACCTGGCCCGACGCCCTGGTGCCCTGGGACTACCCGGCCCAGGTCGTGATCGCCCTGATCATGGGCATCGCGGCGGTCGCGGCCGCACGGGTCGGCCAGCGGATGACGTCGGTGCTGCTCGCGGGCGTCACCGGTTACGGCCTCGTGGCGTTGTTCGCCCTCCACGGCGCACCCGACCTCGCCCTCACCCAGGCGCTGGTCGAAACGATGACGCTGGTCGTGTTCGTGCTCGTGCTGCGCCGCCTGCCCACCGGGATCATGCAGCACAACCGGCCGATACACCGCCGCCGCCGCGCCCTGATCGGCGTGCTGGTCGGCGCCGTGATGGGAACCATCGGCGTGATCGCCCTCGGCGCACGGCAGGCGGTGAGCATCTCCGCCGAACTGCCGCGCCTGACCCAGGAGGCGCACGGCACCAACATCGTCAACGTCGTGCTCGTCGACATCCGGGCCTGGGACACCATGGGCGAGATCTCCGTCCTGATCGTCGTCGCGACCGGGGTGGCCAGCCTGCTCTTCGTGTCCGGACGCAACGAGGTCGTGCCGCGACTGAAGGGTTCCCGCACCCAGCGGTCGCCGCGGAACCGCCGCCGCGTGGTCGCCGACCCGCACGCGTCCTCCGCCGGGCACGCGGTCACCCGCCAGTCCTGGCTGCTGGCCGGGCGCACCATCCCCGCACCGGACCGGTCCATCCTGGTCGAGGTGCTCGTGCGGCTGCTCTTCCACCCGGCGATCGTCGTCTCCGTCTTCCTGCTCTTCGCCGGCCACAACGCCCCCGGCGGCGGATTCGCCGGCGGACTGCTGGCGGGCCTGGCCCTCGTGGCCCGGTACCTGGCCGGCGGCCGCTACGAACTGGGCGAGGCCGTGCCGGTGGACCCCGGCAAGATCCTCGGGCTCGGCGTCATCCTGGCGGTCGGTTCGGCGGTCGGGTCGCTCTTTTTCACCGGGATCCCGCTCGAGTCGGCGTATTTCAGCGCGGAGGTCCCGGTGCTCGGGGCCCTCTCGTTCGGCACCTCCACCATCTTCGACATCGGAGTGTACCTGGTCGTGATCGGCCTGGTGCTGGACATCCTGCGCAGCCTCGGCAGTGAGATCGACCGGCAGAGCGACGCCGGCACTGCCCCGACGCCCGAGCAGGAGACGCCGAGCGGCGGCGAGCCCAGCGGTGCCGAGCCCGAGGCCCTGGCCCGAACCGAGGTGCTGCCGTGAGCGCGTCCCTGACCCTCGTCATCGTCATGGCCGTGATGTACGCGGCCGGCGTCTACATCATGCTCGAGCGGAGCCTGACCCGGGTGCTGATCGGTTTCGTGCTGGTCGGCAACGCCACGAACCTGCTGATCTTCATCATGAGCGGCCGCCCGGGCAGCTCCCCGATCATCACCGGCACCGCCCGGGACCTGAGCATGGTCGACCCGATGCCGCAGGTGCTGATGCTGACCGCGATCGTCATCAACTTCGGCATCACGGCGCTCCTGCTGGCGCTCATCTACCGCTCCTGGTGGCTGGCGCAGCTCGGCGACGAGGGCGACAACCTCACCGACGAGCACGCCACCGAAGCTCCGGGCCAGAACGAGCGGGACTTCCGGTCCTCCAGCGACGACGACGCGGCCGTGGAAGCCTCGCTCGACGAGGACGGCGAGCACGACGACGACGACGAGCACGATGACGAGGATGGCGGTGCGAACGTCGGCGCTCGAGACGCCGCGAACACGTCCGGCCGCGCCGCGCGCCCGGACGGGGGTGCACGGTGAACCCGGCGGGCATCCTCGTGCCCCTGGTCGTGGCCCTCCCGTTGCTCGGTTCGGCGATCGCGCTGGCCCTCGGCCGGCGGCCGGGACGCCAGATCGGCATCAGCGTGCTCGTGCTGGCGGCCGTCGTGGTTATCAGTGCCGTGCTCCTCGTGCTCGTCGACCGGGGCGGCACGGTGGTCGTGCACGTCGGCGGCTGGCAGGCCCCGTGGGGGATCGTGCTGGTGGTCGACCGGTTGGCGGCCCTGATGCTGATCGTCTCCGCGCTGATGCTGCTGGGCGTGCTCCTGTTCGCCGTCGGCCAGGGCATCCTCGACGGCGACCGGGAAACCCCGGTGTCGATCTTCCACCCCACCTACCTGGTGCTGGCGGCCGGGCTGTTCAACGCGTTCATCGCGGGGGACCTGTTCAACCTGTACGTCGGATTCGAGATGCTGCTCTCGGCCAGCTACGTGCTGCTCACCCTCGGCGGAACCGGTGCGCGCATCCGTGCCGGCGTCACCTACATCGTCGTCAGCCTGGTCTCGTCCGTGCTCTTCCTCAGCGCGATCGCGCTGCTCTACGGGGCGACCGGTACGGTGACCCTGGCCCTGCTGGCCGAGCGCGTGCCCCAGCTCGCCCCCGATGTGCAGCTCGTGCTGGGGCTGATGCTGCTGTTGGGCTTCAGCGTCAAGGCCGCCGTGTTCCCGCTGTCGTTCTGGCTGCCGGACTCCTACCCGACCGCCCCCGCGCCGGTCACCGCGGTGTTCGCCGGGCTGCTCACCAAGGTGGGCGTGTACGCCATCCTGCGCACCCAGACCCTTCTGTTCCCGGAGAACCCGCTGTCGGTGCCGCTCCTGGTCCTGGCCCTGCTCACCATGCTGATCGGCATCCTCGGCGCGCTCGCGCAGGCCGATATCAAGCGGCTGCTCTCCTTCACCCTGGTCAGCCACATCGGGTACATGATCTTCGGCATCGCCCTGGGCACCCCCCTGGCCATCGCCGCCACCATCTTCTACGTGGTGCACCACATCACGGTGCAGACGACCCTCTTTCTCTGCGCCGGGCTGATCGAACGCGTCGGCGGCACCACCTCGCTGGCCAGACTGGGCGGGATGCTCAAGACGGCGCCCCTGGTGGCCGGCCTCTTCTTCGTCGGCGCGCTCAACCTCGGCGGAATCCCGCCGTTCTCCGGCTTCCTCGGCAAGGTGGCGCTCTTCCAGGCCGGGGCCGAACTGGGCGGCCCGCTCCCCTTCATCGTGATCGCCGCAGGCGCCGCGACGTCCCTGCTCACCCTGTACGCCCTCACCCGGGCCTGGAACATGGCCTTCTGGCGCCCGCGCCGGGAGATCGAGGACTACGAGTCGCCCATGCTCGACCGGCTCACGGACGACCCGCACGATGAGGGAACCGTCATCACCAAGACCATTTCGCCGCTGATGATCGGGGCGACGACGGCCCTGCTCGCGCTGACGCTCAGCCTCACGGTCTTCGCCGGACCGGTCTTCGCGTTTGCCGCCCGGGCCGCCGCCGAGATCGAGGAACCGGCCGCGTACATCGACGCGGTGTTCCCGGACGGAGCGCCGTGACCACGCGCTCCGAACGCCTGAACGGATACGTCAGCCGGCTCACCCTGGGCGGCGGGCTGGTGCTGCTCTGGATGCTGCTCTGGGGCAGCTTCGACTGGAGGGGTCTGGTCACCGGGGTGCTGGTGGCGGCGCTGGTCTCCGTCGTGTTCTACCTGCCGGCGGTGCAGTTGAGCGGGCGCCTGAATCCGTGGCGAACGGTGCTCTTCTTCCTGCGGTTGCTGGTGGACATCGTGTCGGCGTCGGTGCAGGTGGCCGCCGCGGCCCTGTCGCCGCGCTACCGCGCCAGCAATGCCATCCTCGCCGTGCCGCTGCACACCCGCAGTGACCTGATCCTGACCTGGACCGCGGTCGCCACGTCGATCGTGCCCGGCTCCCTCGTCGTGGACATCGACCGGGTCACCTCCACGCTCTACCTGCACGTGCTGAGCATGCGCACGCCGGAGCAGATCGAACGGTTCCGGGCGAGCGTGTTCGAGACCGAACGGCGAATCGTGCTCGCGTTCGGGTCGAGAGAAGACCTGGAACGGCTGCGGGTGTGCGCCGCCGCCACCGAGAAGTCACCCCAGAAGTCACCCGAGGAGTCACCCGAGAGCTCCACCGAGACGTCCACCGAGAAGACAGGAGACGAGTGATGGCAATCGTCGCGATTGTGGCCGGAGTCCTCTTCGGAGCCGGCGGACTGTTGGCCCTGTACCGCATCATCCGCGGACCGTCCGTGCTCGACCGGGTGATCGCCTCGGACGTGCTCGTGGCCACGGTCATCTGCGCCCTGGGCGCGGAGATGGCCCTCAACCGGCACGTCGACACCCTGCCGGTGCTGCTCGTCCTGGCCCTGTTCGCGGTGCTCGGCTCCCTCAGCGTCGCCCGGTTCCTGTCGGTTCGGGAGCGCTCGTGAACCAGGTGGCCAATGATGTGGTGACGGCCGTGCTGGTGCTGGCCGGGGCGGTGATGTGCTTCGCGGCCGGGGTCGGCCTGATCCGTTTCCCCGACGTGCTGACCCGCCTGCACGCGGCCACGAAACCACAGATCTTCGGCCTGATCGCGGTGACGACGGATGTCGCGGTTAACAATTTCTCGCTCGGGACCGTGACCCTGGTGGTCGCCATCGTCGTCTTCCAGGCGCTCACCGCCCCGATGGCGGCGCACCTGGTGGCCCGGGCCGGGCACGACAGCGAGCACCTCCGCACCGACCTGCTCATCGTCGACGAGCTGGGAAAGCGCACCGGCTGAGACCCGAGGGCGCCTGCTAAGATCGAGCCTGTCGCAACTGGCGTAGCACGAAAGATGGGTCACCATCGGGGAGCGACTGACACGGTTAGTGGCCGCACGCCTGGGCTACGACGAATTTTTCATCACGTCGTTCACTCAAGACGTCTAAGGAGACCCCGTGCCCGATTCTGTGCAGTCCAACGTCCTTCGATCCACGTTCAACGAGCCGCTCTCGGTCGTCGACCCGGAGATCGCCGCCGTCCTCGAGCAGGAGCTCGGGCGTCAGCGCGACTACCTCGAGATGATCGCGAGCGAGAACTTCGTTCCCCGCGCGGTGCTGCAGTCGCAGGGGTCGGTGCTCACGAACAAGTACGCCGAGGGCTACCCGGGGCGCCGCTACTACGGCGGCTGCGAGTACGTCGACGTCGCCGAGCAGCTCGCCATCGACCGGGCCAAGTCGCTCTTCGGCGCCGAGTACGCCAACGTGCAGCCCCACTCCGGCGCCACCGCGAACGCCGCCGTGCTCTCCGCCATCGCGACGCCCGGCGACACCATCCTGGGCCTGGAACTGGCCCACGGCGGTCACCTCACCCACGGGATGAAACTCAACTTCTCCGGCAAGCTCTACAACCCGGTCGCCTACGGCGTCGACCCGACCACCTTCCTGGTCGACATGGACGTCGTCCGCGAGAAGGCCCTCGAGCACAAGCCCAAGGTCATCATCGCCGGCTGGTCGGCCTACCCGCGCCACCTCGACTTCGCGGCCTTCCGCAGCATCGCCGACGAGGTCGGCGCGATGCTCTGGGTCGACATGGCGCACTTCGCCGGCCTCGTCGCCGCCGGGCTGCACCCGTCCCCGATCCCGTACGCGGACGTCGTCTCGACCACCGTGCACAAGACCCTGGCCGGCCCCCGCTCCGGCCTGATCCTCTCCCGCGACATGGCGCTGGCGAAGAAGCTCAACTCGAACGTGTTCCCGGGCCAGCAGGGCGGGCCGCTGATGCACGTCATCGCCGCCAAGGCGACCGCGTTCAAGCTCGCGGCCGAGCCGGAGTTCAAGGAACGCCAGGAACGCACCCTCCGCGGCGCCAGCATCCTGGCCGACCGTCTGATGGCCGACGACTCCCGCGCCGGCGGCGTGGACGTGCTCACCGGCGGCACCGACGTGCACCTCGTGCTCGCCGACCTCCGCAACTCGCCCATCAACGGCCAGCAGGCCGAGGACGCCCTGCACGCCGTGGGCATCACGGTCAACCGCAACTCGGTTCCATTCGACCCGCGCCCGCCGATGGTCACCAGCGGCCTGCGGATCGGCACGCCCGCCCTGGCCACCCGCGGCTTCGGCGACGAGGAGTTCACGGTCGTCGCCGATGTCATCGCGGAGGCGCTCAAGCCGGACGCCGACATCCAGGGCCTCCGCGCCCGGGTCAAGGTGCTCACCGACGCCTTCCCGCTCTACCCCGGCCTGCAGCAGTAGCCCGCCCCGCGGGCGCGGCGCCCGTCGCGCCTCACCCGCCACGTCCCGCGCTGTCCCGCCCCGGGCTGTCCCGGCCCCGGCTCGGCTCCAGCTTCGGCTTCGGCCCCGGAAGCCCGGCCCCAACGAATTCGACGGAGATTTCGCCTTAAAAACACGCTGACGGCATCCGTCACCGGCGTGTCGGTCAAAATCTCCGTCGAATTCGCACACGCGCGGTCCGGAACCGGCAGCACTCCGGAACCGCAGCAGCCGGCCGGAACCCGCATCTGAGAACGATCGACTGAATCGAATGGATCCACAATGACGGCAATCACCCTCGACGGAGTCAAGACCGCCTCCGCGGTCAAGTCCGAACTCATCGGCCGCATCAGCGAGCTGCGGGCGCACGGCGTCGTGCCGGGGCTCGGTACGCTGCTGGTCGGCGACGACCCAGGGTCGCGCTCGTATGTCGCGGGCAAGCACCGCGACTGCGCCGAGGTCGGCATCGAATCGATCCGCGTCGACCTGCCGGCCTCCGCCAGCACCGCCGACGTGCGCGCGGCCATCGCCGACCTCAACTCCGCCCGGGAGGTGACCGGGTACATCATCCAGTTGCCGCTGCCGGTCGGGCACAACGACAACGCCATGCTCGAACTTATCGACCCGTCGAAGGATGCCGACGGCCTGCACCCGACGAACCTCGGCCGGCTGGTACTCGGCATCGAGGGCGAACTGGACTCACCGCTGCCCTGCACGCCGGCCGGCATCGTCGAACTGCTGCACCGCTACGACGTGCCGATCGTCGGCCGTCGCGTCGTCGTGGTGGGCCGCGGGCTCACGGTCGGGCGTCCGCTCGGCCTGCTCTTCACCCGCAAGGGCCTGGACGCCACGGTCACCCTCACCCACTCCCGCACGGTCGACCTGCCCGGCGAGGTGCGCCGCGCGGACATCGTCGTGGCGGCGGTCGGTGTTCCGCACCTGATCCAGGCCGACTGGGTCAAGCCCGGCGCCGCCGTGCTCGACGTGGGCATCACCCGGGTGACCGACCCGATCACCGGCAAGGGCACCCTGACCGGGGACGTGCACCCGGACGTCGCCGAGGTGGCCGGTTTCCTCTCCCCGAACCCGCGGGGCGTGGGACCGATGACCCGGGCCATGCTGCTCTGCAACGTGGTCAAGGCCGCCGAACTCTCGCTCCGTCGGTAGCTCTCGACGGTCGTCGCGGTGCCGCCGTGTGGCGCCGGTCGCCCGGCTGGCCCGGTGGCGCAAGTCAACCCGGCCCGCGATCCGGCGAGACCCGGTACGGATGCCGCCGGTGGCGCAGGTCACTCCGGCGCGCGATCCGGGCAACCCCGGGTACGGATGCCGTCGCGGCGCACGCTGTGTGCGCCGGCGCATGTTGCAGCGGGCGCCGCGAGCCACAACCTGAGCCCTGAACCGCGGTGCGCGCAGCGAGACCGGCGGGCGGACTCAAGCGAGTTGTGATCCGCCGGGGCAGCTCAGGCCTGGGGTGCGGCGCCCACGGATGCGTGCAGCGCGGAGTGACGCAGATACTCCTCCGCGTTGTGGCTGAGGCCGGCCACCTCTTCATCCGTCAACGACCGGCGCACCTTCGCCGGGACGCCGGCGACCAGCGAGCGCGGCGGGATCACGGAGCCCTCGAGCACGACGGCTCCGGCCGCGACGAGCGACCCGGAACCGATGACGGCACCGTTCAGGACCGTCGCCGACATGCCGATCAGGGAACCGTCTTCGATCGTGCACCCGTGCAGCACGGCGCCGTGGCCGACGGACACGTCCCGGCCGAGGATGAGCGGAAACCCGTGGTCGACGTGGCAGGAGACGTTGTCCTGCAGGTTGGATCCGGGGCCGATGCGGATGGGCTCCGCCTCCGCGCGCAGCACGGCGTTGTACCAGACGCTGGCATGCTCGGCCAGGACGACGTTGCCCACCAGCACGGCGCCGGGGGCGACATAGGCGGTGTCGGCGACGACGGGTCGGGGGCGGTCGGGGAGAGTGATGATGCGGGCGGCACTGTCGGCAGTCATACGCGCCAGCCTATCGCCCGGCCGCGCCCCGGCGCCCACGTGCGCCCACGTGCGGCCGGGCGCGGCCGGGCGCGGCCGGC
>NZ_SOGW01000041.1:0-31077 GCF_004403075.1 Cryobacterium sp. TMT2-10
TCCCGCCCCTGCCCGCGCCCGCGCCCGCGCCCGCCCGCAGCGTCGCGGCGGACCCTGTGCCCGCCGGCGCAGGTTCTAACCTGCGCCCGCTGCCACAACCTGCGCCGCGAGTGCGGCCCGGCGCCCGGTGACCGGCCGTGACCCAGAGGTCACCCGGCATCCTGTCACCCGCACCTGCGAAGCTGGACCGATGACCGACACCCGCACCGACGCCCTCGATATCCTGCGCACCCTGGTCGGGCGCGATGACGCCGACTTCCACGAGGGGCAGTTCGAGGCGATCGAGACCCTCGTCGACCAGCGCCGGCGCGCCCTGGTCGTGCAGCGCACCGGGTGGGGCAAGTCGGCGGTGTACTTCGTCGCCACGCTGCTGCTGCGCCGGCAGGGCGCCGGGCCGACGATCCTGGTGTCGCCGCTGCTCGCCCTGATGCGCGACCAGGTGGCCGCGGCCGCCCGGGCCGGCGTGCGCGCGGTCTCGATCAACTCGTCCAACCCGCACGAGTGGGCCGAGGTACGGCAGCAGCTGCAGAACGACGAGGTCGACGTGCTCCTCGTCTCTCCGGAGCGCCTGAACAACCCGAAGTTCCGTGACGAGCAGCTCCCCGCGCTGCTGGAGCGGGTCGGCCTGCTCGTCGTGGACGAGGCCCACTGCATCTCCGACTGGGGCCACGATTTCCGGCCCGACTACCGGCGCCTGCGCGACCTGATCGCCCAGATGCCCGACGGGGTGCCGGTCCTGGCGACGACGGCCACCGCGAACAGCCGGGTGGTGACGGATGTCGCGGCGCAGCTGGACAGCGCGGCGACCGGATCCGCCACCGACACCTCCGCCGGAGCCGACACCTCCGCCGCGGTGGTCACCATCCGCGGGCCGCTCGCCCGCGCCTCCCTGCGCCTGGGCGTGCTGCGCCTGCCCGACTCCCGCACCCGCCTGGCCTGGCTGCTCAGCCACATCGACGAGCTGCCCGGCAGCGGCATCGTCTACACCCTCACCGTGTCGGCGGCCGAAGACACGGCCCGGCTGCTGCGGGAGGCCGGCCACCCTGTGCGCGCCTACACCGGCCAGACGGACACGGCCGAACGCGAGGAGTCCGAGGGCATGCTCAAGCGCAACGAGGTGAAGGCCCTCGTCGCCACCAGCGCCCTCGGCATGGGCTTCGACAAACCGGACCTCGGCTTCGTCCTCCACCTCGGCGCACCCTCCTCCCCGGTCGCCTACTACCAGCAGGTCGGCCGCGCCGGCCGCGCCACCGAGAACGCCGATGTGCTGCTGCTGCCCGGGGTCGAAGACCAGGACATCTGGCAGTACTTCGCGACCTCCTCGATGCCCAGCAAGAACAAGGCGGAGGCCGTGATCGCCGCGTTGACCGCGCACGGCGGCGCCCCGCTCTCCACCCCGGCGCTGGAAGCCCGCGTCGACCTGAAGAGGAGCCCGCTCGAACTCCTGCTCAAGGTGCTCGACGTGGACGGCGCCGTGCGCCGGGTCACGGGCGGCTGGGTCGCCACGGGCGAGCCCTGGTTCTACGACCAGGAGCGCTACGAGCGCATCGCCGCCGCCCGCGTCGCCGAGCAGCAGTCCATGATCGAATACGAGACCACCACCGGCTGCCGGATGGAGTTCCTGCAGCGCGCCCTCGACGACGACACCGCCGTCGCCTGCGGGCGCTGCGACAACTGCACCGCGGCCTGGTTCCCGGCCGAGGTGCGGCCCGACATGGCATCAGCCGCCGCCCAGTCCCTCGACCGGGTCGGCGTGGCCCTCGAGCCGCGCGCCCAGTGGCCGACCGGGGTCGCCAGCCTGGGCGTGAACGTGCGGGGCAACATCCCGGTCGACGAGCGTCTGCTGGCCGGGCGCGCCCTCGCCCGGCTGACCGACCTGGGCTGGGGCGGGCCCCTGCGCGACCTCTTCGCCGCTCAGGCCACGGATGCCCCGGCGAGCAAGGCCATGATCGCCGCCTGCATCCGCGTGCTGGCCGAGTGGGGCTGGGAGGAGCGGCCGGCGGCGGTGGTGAGCCTGCCGTCCCGGCGGCATCCGGTGCTCGTCGACTCGGTGGCCCGCGCCCTCTCCGATGCCGGGCGGCTGCCCTGGCTCGGTTCCCTCGACCTCGTGGGCACGGGGCCGACCGGCGCCCCGGGCGGCAACAGCGCCTACCGGCTCTCCAATGTGTGGGACCGCTTCAGTGTGGGGCCCGATCTCGCCCAGGCGCTGGCCCCGTTCGCCGGGCGGCCGATCCTGCTGGTCGACGACATCGCCGGGAGCCGCTGGACGCTGACCGTCGCCGGGCGCCTGCTGCGGCGGCAGGGCGTCGCGGCGGTGCTGCCGTTCGCTCTCGCCCTCACGTCCTGATGCCGGCGCCCCGGGTCAGCGCAGCGCCCGCAGCTTGACGCCCCGCCGCTCACCGACCTCGTCGGCGTCCGCGGCCTCGCCCCGGTGTGCCGCCTGCATGGACAGGCGCACGAGATCAACGCCGCGCAACCCCGGCCAGCCCTGCACCAGGCGACGCCAGGACGTGGGCACCTCCGCCAGTCCCCAGCGCGCGGCCACGAGCGCACCGACGGTGGCCGCCACGGCATCCGTCTCGCCCCCGCCCCGCGCAGCGGCCTCGATGGCGCGGCGCACCTGGCCGGCATCCGTGCCCTGGGTGTGGGTGATCGCCGACCAGGCGCCCTGCAGCGTCTGCACCACCCAGCCGTTGTTCGAGAAGTCTGCCGGCCGCTTTTCTTCGGCGTAGGCGAACCGCGCCGCCCAGGCGGCGCGCCGACCGGCCGGCAGCAGCGGAAGACCGACCCGCAGGTCCAGCTCCCCCTCCATCACCGCATGACGGATGGCGAGTCCCCACAGCACGCAGGCGTCCCCGGTATCCGTCTCGCAGTGCGTCAACTCACTGACCAGCCGGGCAGCATCGGCCAGCGCCCCCGGGTCGTCGAGGTAGGCCAGGGCGACCGCCGCGGTGCGAGGGAGCGAGCCGGCGCCGGCGCTGCGCCCGTTTCGTTCGTGCTGTTCCCGGGCCATCCGGCGCACCCCCGCTGCCGTCGGTTCGCTGCGCGAGAGCACCGCCCCCAGCTGGATTCCACCGTAGGGGGCGGATTTCGCCCAGCCCACCCACTGGACGGCCACGCCGTCGAGTACGGCCTCATCCCGCAGGTCTCCGCCGTCTGCCGCGGCGAGCGCCAGGGGCACGGCCATGGCGGTGTAGTCGGTCCATTCGCCGGGCGCCCAGTGGAACCCGCCGCCCCCACGCATACTGACGGGCGTGGAGTCGGGCAGGGGGCCTGCGAATTCGTAGCCGGCACCGAGCGCGTCTCCGCAAGCCAGGCCGAGGAGCACGCCGGCGGAACGATCGTGCTGGGCAGGGGTGAGCTTCATGGCGGACTCCTTCGGGTTGAGTACGGCTCGCGCAGCCTATTACCACGCAAAATCGCGGGCAAGGCCATTGACCCGGCGTCCCCTCCTGTGTGACGGGACATGTCGGATGGGAATAGTGACCGGTGCGCACACCTTGTTAGTCTTCGGACGTTGCTGATCAGCAACGGAACGACGAAACCTCGGTTAGGCCAGAAACTAATGAAGCTCAAGATCATGTCGGCAGTCCTTTTCACAGCGATCGCCGTTTCGCTGGCCGGCTGCTCCACCGGCGGGGACACTGACTCCAACAAGACCGCCGGGGCGGACACGTCCCTCTTGGCCGTGCAGAAGTCCGGCACGCTCACCGTCGGCACCGAGGGAACCTACCGCCCGTTCACGTTCCACGAGAACGGGTCGGGCAAGCTGACCGGATTCGACGTCGAGGTGGTCGAAGCCGTCGCCGGCAAGCTCGGCGTCAAGGCCAAGTTCGAGGAAACCCAGTGGGACGGCATCTTCGCCGGCCTCGAGGCCGGCCGCTTCGACGTGATCGCCAACCAGGTCTCGATCACCCAAGAGCGCACCGCCAAGTACGAGTTCTCCACGCCGTACACGTACTCGACGGGCGTGATCGTGGTCAAGAGCGACAACACGTCCATCACCTCCTTCAAGACCCTGTCGGGCAAGACCTCGGCGCAGTCGCTGACCAGCAACTGGAACACCCTGGCCACCGAGAGCGGCGCCAACGTGCAGGCCGTCGAAGGCTGGGCCCAGTCGGTGGCACTGGTCGAGCAGGGCCGCGTCGACGCGACCGTGAACGACAACCTGACCTACCTGGACTACAAGAAGCAGACCGGTGCCGCCGGTCTCAAGGTGGCCGCGAACACCGACGAGAAGTCCGAGTCCGCATTGGCCTTCATCAAGGGCAGCACGGCGCTTAAGACCGCCGCGGACAAGGCCCTGGCCGAGCTGACCGCGGACGGGACCCTGGCGAAGATCTCCGAGAAGTACTTCGGGACCGACGTCTCCAAGTAACCGCCTCGGCTGACGAGGCGTACCGATGAACGAGACCGCGACCCAGTCCGCCTGGGACCTTTTTTTGACCTCCCTGGGACCGATCGCGCAGGGAGCCGTCACGGGAACCATCCCGCTGGCCCTGGCATCCTTCGCGATCGGGCTCTCGCTGGCCCTCGGGCTGGCCCTGATGCGCCTATCCCGGCGCCGCTGGGTGTCCGGCATCGCCCGCGTCTACATCTCCATCATTCGCGGAACGCCCCTGCTGGTGCAGCTGTTCGTGATCTTCTACGGCCTGCCGTCGCTGGGCATCCTGATCGACCCGTGGCCGAGCGCGGTGGTCGCGTTCTCGCTGAACGTGGGCGGGTATGCGGCCGAAGTGATCCGCGCGGCGATCCTCTCGGTTCCGAAAGGACAGTGGGAGGCCGCATACATGATCGGGATGTCGCATCGGCGCGCGCTGACCCGGATCATCCTGCCCCAGGCCGCCCGGGTGTCCGTCCCTCCCCTGTCGAACACCTTCATCAGCCTGGTCAAGGACACCTCCCTGGCCTCCCTGATCCTGGTCACGGAGCTGTTCCGCCAGGCCCAGGAGGTGGCCGCGTTCAGCCAGGAGTTCATGCTGTTGTACCTGGAAGCGGCACTGGTGTACTGGGTGATCTGCCTGGCCCTGTCGTCGGTGCAGAGCATCCTCGAGAAGCGATTGGACCGCTATGTCGCCCACTGACCAGCCCGTTCCCGACGCCCTGCTGCGGGTGCGCGGCCTGCGGAAGAACTTCGGCACGAACCGGGTGCTCGAATCGATCGACCTCACGGTCGGGCGCGGCCAGGTGCTCGCCCTGATCGGCCCGTCCGGTTCGGGGAAAACGACCATCCTGCGCTGCCTGAACGGCCTCGAGCTGGCCGACGGCGGCACGATCGATGTGGGTGGCGAGGTGTCCGTCTCGTTCGACCCGCCCCCGACGAAGAAGCAGCTCACGGCGTTGCGGGACCGCTCGGCCATGGTCTTCCAGCACTACAACCTGTTCCCGCACAAGACCGTGCTGGAAAACGTGCTCGAGGGGCCCGTCGTGGTGCAGCGGCGGCCGAAGGCCGAGGTGACGGCCGAGGCAATCGCCCTGCTCGAGCGCGTGGGCCTCGGCGACAAGACGGACAGCTACCCGTTCGAACTCTCCGGCGGCCAGCAACAGCGCGTCGGGATCGTACGCGCGCTCGCGCTGCGACCGCAGCTGCTGCTCTTCGACGAGCCCACCTCGTCGCTGGACCCCGAACTCGTCGGCGACGTGCTGCGCCTGATCAAGGAGCTGGCGGTGGAGGGCTGGAGCATGGTGATCGTCACTCACGAGCTCGAATTCGCCCGCGAGGTAGCCACCGAGGTGGCGTTCGTCGACGGCGGCACCGTTGTCGAGCACGGCGATCCGAAGCAGGTTCTTCGCGAGCCGAAAGAGGAACGCACCCGCCAGTTCCTGCACCGGCTGTTGTTCCCGTTCTAGACCACCGGCCGGCGTCTGAAATCCGCCCGCTAGCTCTGGTGCTCGGGGTCGTGCTTATTCGCTGGTTCCGCGACGGTCTGATCCGCTGCCCGGAGTGAGCCGGCATGAGCCCGCGCCGTGGGATCCTGCCGCGTCTTGATCAGGCTCGCAACCGTGGTCACGGTCAAGACCACACCGATGACGATCAGGCTGAGGTTCGTGCTGATCTCCGGCACGCGGGCGTCCAGGCCGTGTCCCCAGTGCAGAACGAGTTTCACACCGATGAAGGCCAGGATGAGGGACAGGCCCGTCGACAGGTAGACCAGCCGGTCGAGGAGCCCCTTGACGAGGAAGAACAGCGCCCGGAGCCCGAGCAGTGCGAAGGCGTTGGCCGTGAAGACGATGTAGGCCTCGTCGGTGATTCCGAAGATCGCCGGGATCGAGTCGAGTGCGAACAACAGGTCGGTGCTGCCAATGGCTATCAGCACGATGAACAGCGGTGTCACCGCTCGGCGGCCAGCGCTTCGCGAGAACATCCTTCCGCCGTCATAGTCGTCGGTGACGGTCAGGCCCCGGCGGGCCACCCGGACCAGCACGTTGTCCTGCACGTCGGGGTCGACATTGCGGTGCCGGTACAGCTGTACGGCCGTGAAGATCAATACCAGACCGAAGATCAGGAACATGAATGAGAACAGCGAGAGCAGTGCGGCGCCCAAGGCGATGAAGATCGCCCGCAAAATGAGTGCCAGCACGATCCCGAAGATAAGAACCTTCTGCTGGTATTTTTCCGGGACGGCGAAGGTCGACATGATGATCACGAATACGAAGAGGTTGTCGATGGACAGGCTCTTCTCAACGATGTAACCGGCGAAGTATTCAGCGCCGAAGCCCCAGCCCACCTGCGCCGCGAAAACGAGGCCGAACAGGATCGCGACCGCGATGTACAGCACGGACGAGAGTGCGGCCTCCCGAAACCTGACAACGTGCGGCCGAGCGATGGCCAGGCCCAGGTCCAGCGCGAGCAGAACCAGAATGACTGCGATGGTGAGCGCCCAGCGGAGCGCGGTTACTTCCAGCAATGGTGACCTTCCTGTCGTATCCCCGGTGAGAATTTTTTCCCCATCTCGGCGGCATTATTCTTCTTCAGTGATGTCAACAGCGATTTCTCCGGTGGTCTCCGACTCAACATCGCCCGCCCCCTTCCGGCGCCTCGCCGGTCTGCTGCGGATCGGCATGGGCCTGCTGCTTCTCGCGAGCATTGCCACGCAGGTCACGGACCAGCTCTGGAACGATGCCTTCGTGGCCACCGAGTACTTCGGCTATTTCACCATCCAGTCCAGCCTGATGAACGTCGTCGTGCTCCTCGTGGGCGGTTCCCTCGCCCTGCGCCGAAGGCTGGATCCCCAGCTCCTGACCGGAGTACGGATGTCGGTGCTCACCTACGCGGTGGTCACCGGCGCCGTGTACAACGCTCTGTTGCGCAACGTCGTCTCCGACGGGTTCACCGGGATCGCCTGGCCCAACGAGGTGCTGCACGTCTGGGCGCCGATCTTCATCGCGCTGGACTGGATACTCTCCCCGGGGCGCCCCGCCCTGGCCTGGAAGCGCCTCGGTCTGGCCCTGATCTATCCGCTGGCCTGGGTGGCCTACGCCGTGGTGCGGGGCAACCTGACCGGCTTCTACACCTACCCCTTCCTCGACCCAGGCCAGCCGGGCGGCTACCTCGCGGTGGCGCTCTACGTGCTCGGCATCGCGGCCTTCATCACCGCTCTCGCCGCGGCCGCGATCGCCGAGAGCCGGTTCCGTTCCCCTGCGTTCCGGGCCGACACCACGGCCTGATCGGCTCAACTGAGTCCGTTCGGCGGGCGCGAACGTGCCGAACACCGCGATCATCTCGTCCACGCTGTGCGCCGCGGTCGATGGATGCCGGAACGGCCGGTTCCGCTCGATGCTGTAGTGGTTGCGCCGCCCGACCCGTTCACGCCGGATGTACCCGGCCTCGACCAGGTCGGCCAGGATGCTCAGTGCCGCCCGGGACGACACCCCCACCGTGTCCGCGAGCTCCTGCACCCGGGCATCGGGGTTCGCCGCGATGGCGAGGAGCAGGTGCGCGTGGTGAGTCAGGAACGTCCACCGTGTGTCGGGGGGAGGCCGGCGGTCCGCCGGGGACAGTGACGGGGCAGGGGACGGAGACCGGGCCGGGATCTGTGTCATCGTCTCGTCTCACTTTCGGTTCTTCTCGGTCGGATCCACCAGACCGGCTCGAGTTCGGCCAGTTCGTCCGGAGTGGCCAGCCGGAATGCCCCGGCCGGAACCGCCTCGACGCTGCGGCGGCCCTGTCCCCGCGTGGCCCGCAGACTCAGCAGGATCGACACCAGGAGGATCGCCACGATCACGGCCAGCGATACCGTCGTGGGGATGTAGAAGACGTCGAGCAGCAGCATCTTGACACCCACCCAGACCAGCACCAGGGCGAGGCCGATCTTCAGGTAGACGAAGCGGTGCATGAGGTCCGCGAGCAGGAAGTACATGGCGCGGAGCCCGAGGATCGCGAACGCGTTGGCTGTGAAGACGATGAACGGTTCGTTGGTGACCGCGAAGATGGCGGGGATGGAGTCCACGGCGAACACGACATCCGTCACCTCGACGAGCACGAGGACGGCCAGCAGCGGCGTCGCGAGCAGGATGCCGTTCTTGCGCACGAGGAAGCGCTGGCCATGGAAGGCGTTGGTCATCGGGATGAAGCGGCGGAAGAGACGCAGCACCGGCGACTTCTCCGGATGTGCTTGTTCGGCGCGCGTCTTGATCATGCGGTAGCCGGTGTAGATCAGGAACGCGGCGAAGACGTACAGGATCCAGGAGAAGTTCTCGATCAGCACGGCGCCGGCGGCGATGAAGCCGCCGCGTAGCACGAGGGCGCCCACCACGCCGAGGAACAGCACTCGGTGCCGGTATTCCCGCGGCACCGCGAAGGCCGCGAAGATGATCGCCCAGACGAAGACGTTGTCCACCGCGAGGGATTTCTCGATCAGGTAGCCGGCGAAGTATTGCTGACCGAATTCGGCTCCGGCGGTGATCCAGACCACCAGCCCGAAGCCGATACCGATCAGCACCCAGACGACGGACCAGGCTGCGGCTTCCCGCACCCGGATCACGTGCGCCTTGCGATGGGCGAACAGGTCGATGGCGAGCATCGCTAGGATGATGCCGAAGACGCCCAGCCAGGCGGAGAGAGAAACGTCCATGGGGAGAGTGATGCCTTCCAGTCAGGTGCGCCAACTGGAGGTCTCGTCCGGCCGCGGTGGCCCGTGCGGCCGGGTTTCGATCACGAAACCGTAGTGACGACCACACGCTGAGGATTACTCCCCTCCTGCAACTAGTGAAGCATGCTTCACCTGTTGGATCAAGCAACGGCATCAAACGACGTTGAAAGGCCCCGGCTCGGCGACTATGGTGCGTTCAAACAGGGAGGTCGCCCATGAAGGGTTTCGTTCAGGACATCAAGGATCTTGCCGGTCAGAATTCGGATTTTCGCCGCGTTCTCTACACCGGCAGCGGGCTGCAGCTGGTGGTGATGTCACTCAAGCCCGGCGAAGACATCGGCGAGGAGGTGCACGATGACCGGGACCAGTTCTTCCTCGTCGAGAAAGGCCGGGGAGAGATCTGGATTGACGGCATCACCACCGAAATCCGTCGGAGCATGGGCATGGTGGTTCCCGCCGGGGCGCGGCACAACGTGTTGAACACCGGGGGCAAGAAGCTCCGGCTGGTCACTGTGTACGGGCCGCCTCAGCATGCCGACGGCACCGTGCACGCGACCAGGGAAGACGCCGAGTCCGCCGAGGAAAGCTTCGACGGCACGACCACGGAGCGCGCGCGCGCCAAGGGCACGTCGGCCGGGAACAAAACGGCCGGGAAAGCGACCGCCGGGAAGACGACTGCTCGAAAGGCGACTTCTCGACAGACGACTTCTCGAAAGACGACCGCCGGGAAGGCAAGCATCGGCAAGACGAGCGCCGACACCGAGTAGTCGAGTGCCCGCGCTTCATCCTGTGCTGGGTGAGGCGCGTGGTCATCCGGTCATTATCGCTACCGGTAGGGTCGAAAGCCGACCCTGGGGGAACCGTGCGAAACTCGCTGCACCACGTCGGCCGGGCCCGACGGCGTTCGCGGCTGCGGCCGGGCCTGACCGTGCTCGTGGCCCTGCCCCTGCTGATTCTCGCGCTGGCGATCGCAGCCGGGAACACCGGGAACCCGGGCGCCCCGGCCGCGAGCTCGGCGTCGCCCGCCGCCTCGGCCGTGGCCACTCCCGAGGCCACTGCGGCTTCACCCGGGGCCTCGGCGGCGGCCTCCCCCGCCGGCTCCGCCTCGGCGTTGCTCGCCACCCTGCCGGTGAAGGGAAAGGCCGCGAAGACGGGCTACGACCGCACCGGGGAGTTCGGGTCCGCCTGGCGGGACGTCGATCGAAACGGCTGCGACACCCGCAACGACATCCTCGCGCGGGATCTCACGGTGATCGTGACGTCCGGGCCCTGCAAGGTCATGAGCGGCCAGCTCCTGGCGCCGTACACCGGTCGGACCGTGGCCTTCGTGCGCGGCGAAACGACCTCGACACTCGTGCAGATCGACCACCTGGTGGCGCTGTCGAACGCCTGGCAGACCGGTGCCCAGCAGCTCACGCAGGACCAGCGGATCGCGCTGGCCAACGATCCCGTGAACCTGCTCGCGTCCGATGGCGCCTCCAACTCACAGAAGAGTGACGGCGACGCCGCCACCTGGCTGCCCGCAGCCTCGTCCTTTCGCTGCGAATACGTCGCCCGGCAGATTTCGGTCAAGGCCGCCTATGGCCTGTGGGTGGCCCCGGCCGAACATGACGCGATGGCGCGCGTGCTCGCGGCCTGCCCCGACCAGCAGGCCTACGCCGACACGCCCGCGCCCGCGTTCTGACCCCGGCCCCGGCTCACGCTTGACACTGACTACACCGGCACGAGACCGTCGTCGATCTCGCTGTAACCCTGATCGGTGACGGTGATGACCAGCTTGGCCGGGATCTGCTCCTTCATCGAGTCGACGTGGCTGATCAGGCCGATGGTACGGCCACCGGCGCGGAGCCCGTCCAGGGTGCTCATGGCCGTCTCCAGCGTGGCGCTGTCGAGGGAACCGAACCCTTCGTCGACGAAAAGGGTGTCCAGGGCGATGCCGCCGGCCTGGTTCGACACCACCTCGGCCAGACCCAGGGCCAGCGCGAGCGAGGCGAGGAAGGTCTCACCCCCGGAGAGCGAGTGGGTGGGCCGGGCTCGCCCGGTGTGCGCGTCGCGGATCATCAGCCCGAGGCCGGACTGGTTGCCCCGGTACTGCAGCGAATCATCGTGCTCGAGGCAGTAACGGCCGCCGGTCATGGTGCGCAACCGGTTGTTGGCCGCCGCGATGATCTCCTCGAGCTGCGCGGCGAGGACGTAGGTCTCCAGGCGCATCCGTTTGGTGTTCGGTTCATCCCCGTGCACCGCGGCAGCCAGCTCGCGGACCCGCGTGTGGGTGGCGAGGAGCTCGGCCCCGGCGTCGAAGTGCGCCGCGGCGTCCGCGACCAGCCCGGCCATGACGGCCACCCGCTCGTCCAGCGACCCGCGGGCGGCCACGGCCTCGTCTCGGGCGTCGGCGGCGGCCGCGAGGGCGATGCGGGACGGTTCCAGATCGGTCCGGCCGTCGGGGAGGCCGACGATCTCCGGCTCGGCGAGCACGGCGCGCGACGCCGCCAGCTCGTCGTCGTGGCGCCGGATCGCCGCCTCCAACGTCGCAATGGCGGCCTCGTCCAGGCGAGCGGTGACCGCGGCCGCCTGGTCGGTGAAACCTTCCTGCGCCAGCTGCGCGTGTACGACGTTGAGAGCTGACTTCCGTGCGTTGTCCCGTTCGAGGCTGCGGGCCAGGGCCTCGTCCAGGGTGCGCGCGGCGTCGAGTCGGGCGCGCAGGGCCAGTGCCCGGTGCGTGACGGATGCGAAGTCGCCGCGATGGGCTTCGACCCGCTCGTCGATGGCCAGGCGCTGGCTGCGGCGCTCGGCCAGGGTCGTGGCCGCCTCGTCACGGGCGAGTCGCAGGTCCGCCAGTGACCGCCCCGCCTCCTCGAGGTCGGCCCGCAGCCGGCTCTTGTCGCGGCCCAGGCTCTCGGCGCGTTCGGCCGCGGCCTCGGCTTCGGCCAGCGCCGCCTCAGCCGTGATGATGACGGCGGCCAGTTCGTGGGCGCTCCCTTCGCCGGCACGGATTCCGGCCAGCGCGAGAGCAGTGGTGACCGAACCGATTCGGGCGTGGCTGCGGTCGAGCCCGGCCTGGGCCAGCGCCATCCGCGCACGAGCGGCCTCGAGGTCGCGCTCGGTGACCGGTTCGCCGTCGCCGACGGCGGGGACGGGATGCACGCTCGAGCCGCAGACGACGCAGGGCGCCCCGTCGACGAGCTGCAGGGCCAACTCCGCGGCATGACCGGCCAGTCGCCGATCACCGAGGTCCTGATAGTGCACCGCGGCCTCGGTGTTCTCCCGGGCGGTGGCGGCGTCGGCCACCAGGGCAGCCGCGAGATCGGCGTCAAGGGCTCGCACCTCTTCCGCCGCGGTCTGGGCGGCGAGCGCAGCCTGCACGAGTGCACGGGCCTCCGGTTCGCGTGCTGCCGTCCGAACCGCAGCGGCCAGTTCCCGGTCGATCCCGTCGAGCCGGTCGGGCAGCAGGTCGAGTTGCTCCTGCGTCGCATAGACGGCCGCCGTGTGGCGGCCGAGCCGAGCCGCCAGGTCGGCGAGGTCACCGTCGAGCCCCGGCAGTCGTTGTTCAGCGAGGACGACGTCGTCCAGCGAGCCCAGTTGACCGAGAAGGACTTCGATCGTGGTGCCGAGGCTCTTCCGCGTGGAGGCGGCGACCCGATCGGCCGGGATGGGCGCGCCGCCCGGAGCCGGGGAATCCCCGGCCGTGTCCGGGTCGTCCTGGAACGGTTGCCAGGCCTGACGTGCGGCCCGCTCCGCGGCCAGGGCGAGATCACGGGCGTCATCGGCGGCCTGCAGGGCCAGGAGCTGAGGCCAGACCTTTGCCGCCCGGTTCGCGGATTGCACGGCGCCCCGGTCTGAGGCCACCCCGGGCTCGCGTTCATGCAGCAGAGTGAGGGACGACAGGGCACCGTCCCGGCGATCCTGTCGTTTGCGCAGGTCGCCCTGCGCCTGGTGGTGAGCCGTCGCGGCGGCGAGTGCAGCCGCAGATCGGTCTGCCGTCACGGCGGCGGCCCGGTGCAGGGCGCCGAGTTCGTCCCGGGCGGCGTCGAACCAGTCGCGGTCGGGGTTCTGCGGCACGTCCTCACGTTGGAGCTGCCGCGCCGCGGTGCCGGAAAGCCCGGCCAGCCGTTGCCGCACCGATTCCAGAGCGTCGCCGAGCAGCTTGCGCCGGCCCTGGAGGTCCGTCTCCACTCTCTCAAAGCGTGCCGTGCCGAAGAGTGTGCGGAGCACGGCACGGCGGTCGTCCGTCTTGGCCAGGAGGAACCGCTGGAACCGGTTCTGGGCCAGCAGGATGACCTGCAGGAACTGGTCCTGCTTGAGGGGAAGGATCCGCGCCAGCTCATGTCCGACGTCGACGGGGCGGGTGGCGATGCTGCGCCAGCCGGCACCGTCAGCAGCACCGTCAGCAGCACCGCTGTCACCAACGCGGTCGAACACGTCGAGGCGGGCGTCGGGCTGCGACATGGTGGTGCCCACCCCGCGCTTTTTGTTCTTCTCGTATCGGGGCGTGCGGTAGATGCGGTAATTCTGGCCGTTCAGGCCGAATTCGAGCTCGACGAAGGTGAGGTCGTCGGGGTCGCAATGGTCGCTGCGCAGCTGGGATTCGGTGCCCTCATAGCGCGGCACGCTGGCGTACAGGGCGAAGCAGACCGCGTCGAGGATGCTGGACTTGCCCGCCCCTGTTTTTCCGCTGATCAGGAATATTCCGTCGGCATCGAACCGCTGGAAGTCGATCACCTGTTCGTTCTTGTAGGGACCGAAACCGGCGATCCGCAAGCGCTTGATCTTCATTCCGTCACCTCCAGGAGGTCTCTCGCGGCGAGGATTTCGGCGACGAGATCACGCTCGAAATCCGTCTGGCCGACCCCGTTGCGCACGAACTCGAGAAATCCCGCCACGATCTCGTGGTCGTTCTGGCGATAGATGCGCTCCCCATAGGTCGCGACCTCTGACTGCACGACGATGAAGGGCCGGTGCTCGAGGGTGACGCAGTGCGGGAAACGCTTCTGCAGTCGCCGCATTCCATCGAGGGGCCGAACCTGGTCGGTCAGGATCGCCGACACCCAGTCATCCGTGAACTCATCGAACGAGTCGTCGGTAAGCAACGCGTCGATCTCACCGGTGAGCACGCTGAGGCGGCGGGGCACGGGCAGGTCGACCCACTCGATCTGCGCCTCGTGGCCGCCGCGCCCGTCACCGGGCCCGAGGTCGACCAGCCAGCCGCCGCGGGGCTTGCCGGCCTCGGAGAACGAGTAGTGCAGTGGTGCTCCCGAGTAGCGCACCCGGTCGTTGAGGACGGCCCGGCCGTGGATGTGGCCGAGGGCGACGTAGTCGGGACCGACGGACTTCGCGCCGTCATTTATGAATCCGTCGTTAATGAATACCGGGTTGGTAAACACCGAGACCGGCACGAGGTCGAGCCCGCCGGCGGTGATGTCGCGCTCGACGTCGGTCGCCTCGGCTACCGCGACTCCGGCCGCGAAACAGTGGCTGAGGACGACCGAGCGGCCGCCCCGCACGGCGAGGTCGGCGCGGATGCGGCGCATCACGAAGGTGAGCACCTGCTCGTGCGTCTTGAGCGTCTCGTCCGGGTAGAGGTGTCGGATCAACGCCGGCTCGAGGTAAGGGATGCCGTAGAAGTGCACGGGGCCATGCTCGTCCTGCAGGGTGACGGGCTCGAGGAATTGTTCCGGCCGGGTCACCACGTGGATGCCGGCCAGCCGGGCCCACTCGGATTGGAAGCCCAGCCGGGTCGCCGAATCGTGGTTTCCGCTGGTCATGACCACCTGGGCGCCGGCCTCCCGGATCTCGCGGAGCGCCGCCGCGAGCAGGGTGTAGCTGTCGGCGGAGGGCATCGCCGAGTCGAAGATGTCGCCGGCGACGGCAACCACATCGATCCGGTGGTCCCGCACGGCCTGGACCAGGGCGTCGAGGACCTGACGCAGGTGCCCCAGGGTCGAATGCGTGTGGAAGGTTCGCCCGATGTGCCAGTCAGAAGTGTGCAGGATCTTCATGCTCTTCACGGTAGTGCCGACCACTGACACCGGCCGCACGCCTGCCGATCCGGGGCCCATCGCCGTGCAGGCGGCAGGCGAAAATCGCCCCGGGACAGCCACTTCTTTGTTTATCTGCGTTTTGCTTGACAAGCAAAAACAAACACAGGTACGGTAGAGCCATTGAAGTCCCGTGGTCCCCGCCACAACCGTTTCATACATCGTCGAGGAGGACAAATGTTCGCTGAAGAGCGCCAGGCCCTGATCGCCGATCTGGTGTCCAGTTCGAGCCGGGTCACGGTCAGCGAGCTGGCCACCCGCTTCGACATCACCCCCGAAACGGTGCGCCGAGACCTGACCACCCTGGAGGGCGCCCGCCAGTTGCGCCGCGTTCACGGCGGTGCCGTGGCCCTCGACCGGCAGAGCATGTCGGAGCCGAGCCTCGAAGAGCGCCGGACCCAGCACCATGATGAGAAGATGCGGATCGCGGCCGCAGCCCTCGCGCTGATCCCGGCCAGCCAGACCGGGTCGATCCTGCTCGACGCCGGTACGACCACCGAACTCCTCGCCGACCTCCTGGTCGACTGGGCCCCGGCCGAACTGGACGACGAACTGCTCGTCATCACCAACGCGGTCCCCATCGCCACCAAGCTCGCCTTGAACGACGACATCCAGCTCTATATCCTCGGCGGCCGCGTGCGCGGCCTCACCCGCGCCGTCGTCGGCCCCAGCACCATCGCCCAGCTCGACGCCCTGCGGCCCGACATCGCCTTCATCGGCGCCAACGGCGTGCACTCCGATTTCGGATTCAGCACCCCGGATGCCGTCGAGGCCGCAGTGAAAACAGCCATCGTCCGTTCGGCCCGCCGCGTTGTCGCGCTGGCCGATTCCTCCAAGCTCGACAAGGAAACCCTGATGCGCTTCGCCGCCCTGGGTGAAATCGACGTGCTGATCACGGACGCCTCCCCATCATTCGAACTTGCCGCAGCCCTGGCCGCGGCCGACGTTGAGGTTGTGATCGCGTGATCATCACGCTTACCCCTAATCCAAGCCTGGATCGCACGATCGAGCTGAGCGGGCCCCTGGCGCGCGGCGAGGTGCAACGCGCCGGCTCCTCCCACGAGGAACCGGGCGGCAAGGGCGTGAACATCGTTCGCGCACTCGAGGCATCCGGCATCCTGAGCCTCGCCATCCTGCCGGGCGACGATATGGACCCGGTCCTGGTCGCCCTGCGCGCCGACGGTGTCCCGCACCTCGGAATGCCGATCGGCGCCACGATCCGCAGCAACGTGGCCATCACCGAGCCCGACGGCACCACCACCAAGGTCAACGTGCCCGGGCCGGTCCTGACCCCCGCCCAGCAGGCCGCCCTGATCGAGCTCGTGCTGGAGAAGGCCGAAGGGGCCAGCTGGCTGGTCCTGGCCGGCTCCCTGCCGCCCGGGGTGCCGGTGGACTTCTACGCCAGGATCACCCGCGAGCTGCGCACCCGCTTCGGCACGAGCGCCCCGAAGGTGGCCGTCGACTCCTCGGGAGCGCCGCTGGCCGCCGCCGTGACCGCCGGCCCTGACCTGATCAAGCCCAATGCGGAGGAGCTCGCCGAGCTCACCGGCATCCCCGACCCGGACAGCCTCGAGGGCAACCCCGAACTCGTGGCCCGGGCCGCGCAGCGCCTCGTCGCCGGCGGGGTCGGCGCCGTGCTGGCCACCCTCGGTTCCAAGGGTGCCGTGCTGGTGACCGCCGATGGGGCCTGGCTGGCCCAGACCCCGCCGATGGTGGCGGTCAGCACGGTCGGCGCCGGGGACTCGTCCCTCGCCGGATACCTGCTCAGCACCAGCGCCGGGGAACCCGCCCCCGACTCCCTTCGTCAGGCAGCCGCCCATGGGGCAGCCGCCGCGTCTTTGCCCGGATCAACCGTTCCGGCACTGAACCAAACCAAACCGGGCGACGTCACCGTGACGACGCTTGTTACCCATCCAAAGGAGGATGTCCAGTGAGTGCACTGATCACGCCGGAGCTCGTTGCTCTGGATAAGAATCTCGGAGCCGCGCCCTCGAGCGTAATCCGGCATCTTGCCGAGCTCGTCGTCGGCGCCGGCCGAGCCACCGAGATTGAGGGCCTCTACGCGGATGCCCTCGCCCGCGAAGCGAAGACCGCCACCGGGATTCCGGGCGGCATCGCAATTCCTCATTGCCGCTCAGAGGCCGTTTCCGAGCCGACGCTGGCCCTGGCCCGGTTGACCTCCCCGGTCGACTTCGGCGCCAAGGACGGCCCCGCCGACCTCGTCTTCCTGATCGCAGCCCCCGCGGGAGCCGACCAGGACCACCTTAAAATCCTGGCCAAGCTGGCTCGCTCGCTGATGAAGGCCGACTTCACCGCCGCACTGCGCGCGGCGAAGACGCAGGCCGAGATCGTCGAGCTGGTCACCAACGTCGTCGCCCCCGTCGGAGTCACCGTCGGCGCGTCCGCAAACGTGGGCAGCACGCCGTCCGCGGCCACCGGGGTCAAGCGCCTCGTCGCCGTCACCGCCTGCCCGACCGGCATCGCGCACACCTACATGGCTGCCGAGTCCCTCGCCGCCGCGGCCAAGGCCGCCGGCGTGGACATGCAGGTCGAGACGCAGGGTTCCGCCGGCCTCACGATGCTTGACGCGTCCGTGATCGCCGCGGCCGATGCCGTCATCTTCGCGGTCGACGTGGACGTTCGCGGTCGCGAGCGTTTCGCCGGCAAGCCCGTCATCCAGGTGCCCGTGAAGCGCGGCATCGACGAACCGGCCAAGCTCATCCAGGATGCGCTGGCCGCGGCACAGAACCCCAATGCCCGCCGCGTCGGCGGCACCGTCGGTGCGGCCGAGGCCGAGGAGACCAACGAGCACTTCGGCCAGAAGGTCAAGCGCGCCCTGCTCACCGGTGTCAGCTACATGATCCCGTTCGTCGCCGGTGGAGGCCTGCTGATCGCACTCGGCTTCCTCCTCGGAGGCTACGAGATCACCAAGGTCGCCGACACGGTGACGCTGCAGAACAGTCTGTTCAACCTGCCTGACGGCGGAATGCTCACCTACCTGGGAGCCGTCTTCTTCAAGATCGGCGCCCTGTCGATGGGCTTCCTGGTTCCGGCCCTGGCCGGTTACATCGCCTACGCGATCGCCGACCGCCCCGGAATCGCCCCCGGTTTCGTCGCCGGTGCCGTTGCCGGGTTCATGGGTGCCGGCTTCCTCGGCGGCATCGCCGGTGGTCTGCTGGCCGGTGTCGCAGCCGCCAGCTTCGCGAAGCTCGACGTTCCGCGCTGGCTCCGCAGCCTGATGCCCGTCGTCATCATCCCGCTGGTCGCGTCGATCGTCGCCTCGGGCCTGATGTTCCTGGTTCTCGGTGGCCCCATCGCGCTGCTGAGCACCGCGCTGAACGAGTGGCTGTCCGGCATGACCGGCGCCTCCGCCATCCTGCTCGGCCTGATCCTGGGCCTCATGATGGGCTTCGACCTCGGTGGCCCGGTCAACAAGGTGGCCTACGCCTTCGCCGTCGCCGGCCTCGGTACGGCCACCATGGCCAACCAGGCGCCGTGGCAGGTCATGGCCGCGGTCATGGCCGCCGGCATGGTTCCGCCGCTCGCCATGGCTCTGGCCACGGTGCTCGACCGCCGACTGTTCAGCGTCGCTGAGCGGGAAAACGGCAAGGCGGCCTGGCTGCTGGGTGCGTCCTTCATCTCCGAAGGCGCCATCCCGTTCGCTGCAGCAGACGTGCTCCGCGTGATCCCGGCCTGCATGGTCGGCGCCGGTGTCACAGGCGCTCTCTCGATGGCCTGGGGTGTCACCTCGAAGGCTCCCCACGGTGGCGTGTTCGTGTTCTTCGCCATCGACAGCTTCGCGCTCTTCGCCCTGGCCATCGCGATCGGAACCGTTGTCGCGGCCCTGCTCGTGATCGCTCTGAAGCGCTACGCCCGCAGGACACCGCTGGTCACCACGGATGCAACCGTGCCCGCACTGACCAACGCGTAGCATCAAGAGCGCAGTAGTTTCGCTGCGCGAGAATAGAGGTTATACCGTGCAAAATTTCACCGGCGTCGGCGTAAGCCCCGGCCGAATCATCGGATCCGTCAGGCAAATGCCGAAACCGATCAGCGAACCCCCGGCTGGCGACCGGCTGGATCCGTCGAAATCGGCGGATGAGGCGACCGGCGAATTACGCGCCGCGGCCAAGACGGTGCAGGCCGAGCTGCAGCGCCGCGCCGAAGCCGCCACGGGTGCCAGCAAGTCGGTCCTCGAAGCCACCGCGCTGATGGCCACCGACCCGATGCTGATTAAAGCCGCAGTGAAATTAGTCGCGACCGGAACGTCTACCGAACGGGCCATCTGGGAGTCCGGCGCATCCGTCGCTGAGATGCTGCACAACCTCGGCGGTTACATGGCCGAACGGGCCACGGATGTCCTTGACGTCCGAGCCCGGATCGTCGCCGAACTGCGCGGGGTCACCGCGCCCGGGATCCCCCACTCGGACGTTCCCTTTATTCTCGTTGCCGAAGACCTGGCCCCCGCCGACACGGCGACCCTGGACCCGAAGAAGGTCCTCGGACTGGTCACCAGCGGCGGCGGACCGCAGTCGCACACCGCGATCATCGCGCGCGCCCTCGGCCTGCCGGCCGTCGTCGCGGCGGTCGGCGTCGACGCCCTCGCCGACGGCACCGAGGTCTATGTGGACGGGGCCGCCGGCACCCTCCAGGTCGGTCCGGGTGACGAACAGCGCAAGGCCGTCGAGGCGTGGGAGCACGTCGCGGCCAGCCTGTCCGTGTTCGACGGCAACGGTGCCACCGCTGACGGCCACCTCGTTCCCATCCTGGCCAACGTGGGCGGGGCCGCGGACGCGGTCAAGGCCGCTGAAGCCGGAGCGCAGGGTGTCGGTCTGCTCCGCACCGAGTTCTGCTTCCTCGAACGCGACACCGAACCCACCATCGACGAGCAGGTCGTCGCCTACCGGGGCGTGTTCGACGCGTTCCCCGGCAAGAAGGTCGTCGTGCGCACGCTCGACGCCGGCGCCGACAAGCCGCTGCCGTTCCTCACCGACAGCACGGAGCCCAACCCGTCGCTCGGCGTTCGCGGCTACCGCACCGACATGACCAGCCCCGGCGTGCTCAAGCGCCAGCTCACGGCCATCGCGACCGCCGCCGAGGCGTCCTCCGCCGTGGTCTGGGTGATGGCCCCGATGATCGCCACGGTCGACGAGGCCGCCGACTTCGCGGCCATGTGCCGCGTTGCCGGGCTGAAGACCCCCGGCGTCATGGTGGAGGTTCCCTCCGCGGCCCTCCGCTCGGCGAGCATCCTGACCGAAGCCGAATTCGTCAGCCTCGGCACGAACGACCTGACCCAGTACGCGATGGCCGCGGACCGGCAGCTCGGCACGCTCGCGGCGCTGAACTCGCCCTGGCAGCCCGCCGTGCTGCAGCTGATCCAGCTTACCGTCGCCGGGTCGATCGCCGAAGGCCACAACAAGCCCGTGGGTGTGTGCGGCGAAGCCGCGGCCGACCCCGTGCTCGCCGTGGTGCTCGTCGGACTGGGCGTCGCAACCCTGTCGATGACATCCCGCTCGATGTCAGCCGTCGGTGCCGTGCTCAAGTCCGTGACGCTCGAAGAGGCCCAGGGGCTCGCCGAACTCGCACTCTCGGCACGCAACGCCGACGAGGCGCGTACGCGGGTGCGCGCCGGATTGCCCATACTGGAAGAGCTGGGACTCTGACCGCTCGCCGGCCATCCGTCGCAGCAGCAGAACACAGAGCAACACTGTGAGCATCACCATCGGCGGGCCTTACCCTCGCCGAGCACCAATGAGGAGGAAGAATGTCCGAACGTAAAGCCACCATTGCGAGCCGCGTTGGCCTGCACGCCCGCCCCGCGTCCATCTTCGCGGCCGCGGTCGGCGAACAGACCACTGAGGTCACGATCGGCCTGGAGACCGACCCGGCCGAAGACGCCATGGACGCCTCGAGCATCCTGTCGCTGATGAGCCTGGGCGCCTCCAATGGCGACGTCGTGGTTCTTCGCGCCGAGGGCGACGGATCCGACGAGGTGCTCGAAGCACTCGTGAAGATCCTGGAAACGGACCTCGACGCCGAGTAGCACCCCGCGCCGCCGGCGCGACGAAACCGAAAAGAGCACCCTCGCCACGAGGGTGCTTTTTTTGTTTCGGCATCAGCCGGAACAGGTCACGCGCGGGTCTTCCCCCGGCGGTCACCCTTGACTAGGGTTGCCCGTACACGCGGCGGACGAGACCCTGAGCGGCCGCCCGATTCCCTGCAGACGAGCGAGAAGGAACCAACCGTGACTGACAGCCAGAACCCCGCAGCCGCCCCCAGCGTCACCGGCCCCGCCACCGGCCCGGACGCACACAACATCAAGGACTGGACCGACCTCGGCAAGGAGATGTGGTCCTATCTCACCGGCAAGAGCGCCGTGATCAACTACAAGTTCATCGATATGACCGTCGAGGTGCCGCGCGACATCGGGCCGGACGCCCCGCGCGCCACCTGGAAGCTGAACGGGACGCTGCAAGTCACCACCAGTGAGGGCTCCGGCACCGAACCGCTCGCGCCGTAGCGATGAGTCCCTCCACGCGCCTGGATATCGACCTGGCGTTCTCCCTGGTGGGGCCGGGTGCGGCCTCGTCCCCGGAGCCCGGCGCCGCCCCGGCTGCCGGCCCCGCAGCGCCGTCCGAGCCCGCCGAGCAGATGAACGGCACCATCACCGCCCGCGGACTGCACGTCGAGGTCTTCTCGAGCAAGCCCGAACTCTTCGTGCGGGCCAGAACGACGAAGCTGAAAGACATCCGTGGCCTGGCCGCCGACCTGGCCGAGCGGGGGCTGACCGTCTCCGTGTCGGGGCCGGACGGTTTGATCATCCGTCTCGGCGCCGTGCGCGCGCCGGTCATTCAACGTCTGCTGACCGGCTCAGCGCATATCGCACTCGGCAGCCGGGCCGCCCTGGTTCCCCTGCTGCGCCGACGGAGCGCGGGAGCCGCGGATGCCCCGTCGTTCCCGCTCCCGCCGCCGACTCTGTTGCCGCTGGTGCCCACCTTCGACCGCAGGATCCGGCGCAGGATCACGACGACGCACTACGCGGCGGGGGCAGGCCGGCCCCGGCTGATCTTCGTCGTCGGTTCCGAGAACTGGAACGGGCAGATGCCGCGCGAGTTCGACCTGCTGCCGGGCACCACCACGATCGGTTCGGCGCCGGATGCCGACCTGCAGCTGCAGGGCCTCCAGCCTTTCCACGCCGAGATCCGCCACGATGAGAACGACGAATACGTCCTGTACCCGCTCGGCGAGGTGTCCGGCGGCGTCCGGCGGGAGTCCCCTCCGGACCAGGCCGGCGCCGGGCAGGTGCTGCGGACCGGGGCTCGGATCGAAATGGGGCCGTGGCGGATGGCGTTCTTCCGGGAGGAATATGCCGACCACGGCCGCCCCTACGGCGGTCGCCTGGGCGGTGAGCTGTCGTACCAGAAGCCGCAGCCCAGCCGCCGCAGCACCCCGCCCCAACCGCCGGCGTCCGCCCAGCCCGCGGATGCCGCGCCACCCGCCGGTGCCGCCCCGGTCGACGATTCCGAAATCTGAGGTCTCTCGGCAGAGGCGGCGCCGCCGTCTCGACGCGCGGCGGCCGGGCCCTGCGTCGAACCAATTCGACGGAGATACTGCCCTAAAAACCCGGATCCGGGCGGTTCCGGACCGATTTGGGCAAAATCTCCGTCGAATTCGTTAGGGCGTGGGGCTCCCACGCGTGCGGGGGATGTGCGGGAGACGCGCGGGGCTGGCTCGCGAGGCCAGCCGAGGCAGGCCTAGAGGGGCTCGCCCGAGGTTCGGGCCGCCGGGACGGATGCGCCGGGCGCCGGCTCCGGCTGCTCGCGGGGCTCGTGGTGCGGCGCCGTTCCGGACAGGCGCAGGGTGGCCAGGAAGCCGAGCACGAGGAACCCCGCCGCGGCGAAGGCCGAGTAACGGGTGCCGTCGCTGAAGGCCTCCCGCGCGGCATCCGCCACGGCCGGGCTCTGCGCCTCCAGGGCCGGGATCGCGGAGCCGGCGCTGTCCACGACCGCGTCCACGATCTGGGTCTGCGTCTGGGCCGGCAGACCCGGCACAGAGGACAGCTTCTCGTCGAGCGAGGCCCCGACCGCGGTGAACAGCACGGTGCCGAGCACCGCGATGCCCAGCGCAGACCCGATCTGCCGGGCGGTGCTGGAGGTGCCGGAGCCCTGGCCGCTCTGGGACACCGGCACATCCTTGAGCACCACGCCGGTCAGCTGGGCGGTGGCCAGGCCGACGCCCATTCCGTAGACGAACAGGAACGGCACGACCACCAGCCAGGTGGCATCCGCCGTGATGACGAGGCCGAGCCCGGTGACACCGATGATCTCCGCAACGATGCCCATGCGCACGATCGTCTCCGGTGAAGTCTTGTTGCCGAACGCGCCCGACAGCCCGCTGGCCACGAAGGAGCCCATCGCGAGCGCGAGCAGCACGAACCCGGTCTGCAGGGCGTCGTAGCCGAGCACGTTCTGCAGCCAGAGCGGCAGCGAGAGGATAATGCCGAATTCGCCGAGCGACACGATCATGGCGGCGATGTTGCCGTTGCGGAACGACGGGATCGCGAACAGGGAGAAGGCGAGCAGGGTGGTCTTGCCGACCCGCTGGCGGTAGAGCCCCCAGTAGACGTACGCGACCCCGGAGAGAATCGTGAGCAGGAACACGAACGGGATGATGGACACCTCGTACGGCCAGGTCCAGTCGCCGACCGTCGGGGCATTGTTGGTGAGCCACCAGCCGTAGCTGCGGCCCTCGATCAGCCCGAAGACGAGCGAGGCGCTGGCGATGACCGAGAGGATGGCGCCGACCACGTCGACGCGGCGGGGCTCCCCCGCGTCCTTGGATTCGGCCACGAAAACCAGCACGCCGACGATGATGACGATCCCGAGCGGCACGTTGATGCCGAACGCCCACCGCCACGAGTAATACGTGGTCAGCCAGCCGCCGAGCAGCGGGCCGACGGCCACCATGCCGCCGATGGTCGAGCCCCAGATCGCGAACGCGATGCCGCGGTCCCGGCCGCGG
Source organism: Cryobacterium sp. TMT2-10 (assembly GCF_004403075.1). Classification (NCBI taxonomy): domain Bacteria; kingdom Bacillati; phylum Actinomycetota; class Actinomycetes; order Micrococcales; family Microbacteriaceae; genus Cryobacterium; species Cryobacterium sp. TMT2-10. The sequence goes on from NZ_SOGW01000041.1 coordinate 24,149, forward strand.
AAGGTCGCGTTGATGATCGACAGCGACGTGGGCAGCACCATCGCGCCGCCGACGCCCTGCACCAGCCGGGCCAGGATGAGCAGGTCACCCGACTGCGAGAACGCGGCGAAGACGGATGCCGTGGCGAAGACGACCACGCCGAGGATCAGGATGCGGCGGCGCCCGAAGCGGTCCGCGAGGGTGCCGAACACGAGCAGGAGCGCTGCGAAGACGAGGGTGTAGCTCTCCTGCACCCACTGCACCTGGGTCGAGGTGATGGCCAGGTCGTCCACGATCGAGGGGATGGCGACGTTGATGATCGTGGAGTCGACGATGATCAGGGCCACCGCGACGCTGATGAAGACGAGGCCGAACCAGCGGCGGCGGGCCGCTGCGGCGGGCGAGGTGACGGCGGGGGCGGGGGCGGGGCCGGTCATGCGGATACCAATCCTTCTGTTGAGGCGAACGAGGAGCTGCGGATGCGGGCGAAGGCCGTCACGATCACGATCACGGCCACCGCGGCGATGGCCGCGATCGCGGTCGGGGTGGAGAGGAGGTAGCCGGTCAGCCGGGCGACGGCCACCCAGCCGAGGCCCCAGCAGAGCGAGGCGGCGGGGGCGAGCCGGCCACGGCCGTAGAGGGCGATCAGCACGCCGACCAGGCCGGCCACCGCGATCACCCCGACCCCCCAGACGTCGGAGCCGAGGCCGAAGCCGAAGAAGCCGGAGGCGACCAGCACGGCCGTCACGTTCGCGGCGGTCGCGACGCTGACCCAGCCGAGGTACAGGCCGACCGTGCCGTCGGCGACGATCGTCTCGATCAGGTTCTTCGGCCGCGACGCGAGGGTGAGCCGGAAGGCCCGGATCAGCACGATCAGCAACAGCACGATCACGGGGACGCTGAGCACCAGAAGATCGAACTGGATGCTGAGGATCCAGGCGGCGTTCAGCACCAGCGAGGCCGCGATCGGGTAACCGAGGGCGCGCTGCCGGGCATCCGTCTTCTGCGCCGGCAGGAACTGCCAGATGGCGTAGGCGATGAGGCCGAGGTAGATCGGCGTCCAGATGCCGAATGCCGGGCCGCCGGGCGCGATCGGAGTCGCGTCCGCGGCGAGGGCACCGCCCGACGCGTTCTGGATCGGGGTTCCGCCGGCGGCGCCCGAGCCGATGAACGACCCCACGATGGCCAGGACGGCGCTGACCAGCACCACCGTCTGCCGCAGGCGATCGCTGCTCTGTTTCATTTCAGTCTCCTAGTAATCAGCTAGCTGATGACTTGACGCTAGCACTAGATTAGGGGCATGACCACACCTGATCCGGGACCTCCCGCGGAGAAGGAGCCGCTGACCGAGTCGATGGCCTGCTGGCCGACCGGACGCCTGCTCTCGACCGCCGCACGGCTGGTCGAACACGCCTGGGTGGAGGCCCTGGACCGGCTTGGACTCACCCACGCCGGCATGATCGCGCTGCACCTGCTCGGCTCGGGACCGCTCAGCCAGACCGAACTCGCGCACGCCGCCCGGGTGCAGACCCAGACCATGTCCCGCACCCTCGAACGGCTCGAACGGGAGGGCTACGTGGTGCGCACCCGGGACGAACACGACGCCCGGCGACACTCCGTGGCCCGAACGGATGCCGGCACCGCCGCCTGGGAGAAGTCGCGCACGCTGGAGGCGGACCTGTTTCCCGCGCTCGAGAACGCCGACGCGATGCGCGACACGCTGCTCCAGATCATCTCCGCTTCCTCCGCCCACCGCTGGTAGCACTCACCTAGTAGGACGCCTCCGAACAGGTTTGCTGCGCGGCGGTCTGGCCCCGGAGCCCCTCGAGCACCGCCGGGCTGGTCGGGGTCGGGGTCGGCGTGGGGGTCGGCGCCGGGGCCGGGCCCGAGACGGGGCCAGCCGACGGGTTGGTGCCGGGCAGGATCGACGGTGGCGCCGACGGGGCAGCCGACGCAGGGACCGACGTTGCGGGGGCGGTCGGCCCCGGGGACGCCTGGTCGAGCGTGGCACTGGGACCGAGCGCATCCGGCGCGAGTGCGAAGGATTCGTCGGCGGCGACCTTGCGGAATAGCTCAGTGGCGAGGTCCGGGGACGGCACGAGCTTGGCGCTGTTGTCCGGGTTGGGCTCCGAGGGGTACTGCACGAACACGATCCGGTCGAGGCTGATGTCCCGCAGCGCCAGCGCCATGCTCACCATGGTGGACATGTTCGCGAGCGAAGTGGAAAGCTTGAGGTTCTGGCCGGCGGCGGCGGACAGCCGAGACAGCTTGGGCAGGTCGGTCAGAGTGGAGTTGCTCTTCAGCACCCGCACGAGCGAGGACATGTAGGCCTGCTGCGAGGAGATCCGGGACAGGTCGCTGCCGTCTCCCACCCCGTGCCGGCTGCGGAGGTAGGACAGTGCGGTCTGGCCCGACACGACGCTCGGTCCGGCCGGGAGGTTCAGCCCGGTGAACGGGTCGTTGATGGGGTCGGTCAGGCAGATCGGCACGCCTCCCACCGCATCGGCCATGGCGACGGTGCCCTCGAACGAGATCAGCCCCGCGTAGGGGATCGACAGTCCGGTCAGGAGGCCGACCGTCGCGACCACGCATCCCAGACCGCCCCGGCCGAACGCCTCGTTGATCGGCTGGGCCGAGACCGCGCCCGCGACGTCGCCGGTGACCGGGTCGGTGCAGTCCGGTTGCGGGATGACGAGGTCCCGGGGAATGCTGACGACGACGGCGCTCCGGTGGTCCGCCGCCACGTGCAGCAGGATGTTCACGTCATTGAGCGTGCCGCCACGATCGCCGAAGGCCGCGCTCTGGTCGGCCGTGTTGTCGACCCCCACCATCAGCACGTTGAAGCCGCCGTCGAACGAGCCGAGCTGCGGGGCGGCGGCCCCGCGGCCATCCGTGCGGCCGTTGGAGATGTCGACCGCGTTCGCCGTGACATCGTTGGCGAATCGGGTCACCCACAACCCCGCCAGGACCGTGCCGCTGACCAACACGACCGCGAGGGTGCTCGCGGTGAACTCGAGCAACGGCAGCCCCGTGCTGTGCCAACGGGAGCGGCGCCGGTGCCGCACCGGAACGGTGCCGTGGCGGCGCCCCGGCTCGGCCAGTTCGTCGGGTTGCCCATCCGGAGCCACCGGTCCCTCCCGCCACTCGAGTATGCGAAACTGCGGAGATGCTCATCAACGGAGTGCACCACATCGCCATTATTGCCAGCGACTACGAAGTGTCCAAGGCCTTCTATCTCGAGATTCTGGGGTGCACCCTCGAAGCGGAGTACTACCGCGCCGAACGGGAGTCCTGGATGGGCAAACTCGCCCTGAACGGCCATTACCTGATCGAGTTGTTCTCGTTTCCGGACACCCCGCCCCGCCGCAGCGGACCCGAGGCGCTCGGGCTGCGCCACCTCGCGTTCGAGGTCGACGACGTGGCGGCGGCGCACGCCGAACTGCTGGGCAAGGATGTCGACTGCGAGGAGCTCCGGGTGGATCCCAACAACGGGAAGGCAATGTTCTTCTTCCGGGACCCCGACGGCCTGCCGCTGGAGGTCTACGAACGCTGACCCGGTTTCGGGGGCGATCGGTAGAGTGGCCCGCGCCATCGTCGCCTCCGCCCCGCAGGCGGAGTTGTTCCTGTATCCCGGTGATCAGCATTACTTCGCCGACAGTTCGTTGCCCTCCTACGATGCCGGCGCCGCCGAGCTCCTTCTGGAGCGGGTGATCGGTTTCCTGGGCAAGATCCCCGGGTGAGCAGCCGGGCCCGGGGCCGCTAGCGCGGCTCGACCAGGTGGAAGACCACTCCATCGTCCTGTACCGACACGCGCAGGCGGTCGAGACCGAGCACGACCAGGTCGGCCTCCAGTTCGGCGGCGAGGTGGGTGCCGACGACGCCGATCGTGGCGCAGCCGGCGGCGCGGGCCGCAGCGAGTCCGGCGGGGGCGTCCTCGACGACGACGCAGCGGGCCGGGTCGACGCCGAGACGTTCGGCCGCCAGCAGGAACGGCTCGGGGAACGGCTTGCCGCGGCTGGTGTCGTCGATGGTCACGACCGTGACCGGTGCGGAAAAGCCCGCGGCGTCCAGGCGCAGCAGGCAGAGTTCCCGGCCGCAGGACGTGACGATCGCCCGGCGGCCCTCGGGGATGCTCTGCATGAGTTCCGCCGCGCCGGCCAGGATCGTGACGCCATCCGTGTCGGCCAGTTCGAGCTCGGTCAGCCGCACGACGGATGTCTCGACCAGCTCCTCCGCCACCAGGGTCGCGATCATCTGACGTGCCGGTACGCCGTGCTCGGGCCCGGTGAACGACGGCCCGAGCCCGACCTCGGCGGCCCAGCGCAGCCAGGACCGGGTGACGGCCCGGGTGGAGTCGACCAGGGTGCCGTCCATGTCGAAGAGCACCGCCTGGAAGACCCGTCCCTCCAGGGCTTCCGTCACGTGGGGCACGGACGTGTCGAGCGGGGCGGTTCCTGGCTGCGTCATTCTGGTTCCATTCGTCTCTGGGTCGGTACCCCTCAAGTCTGCGCCCCCGCCGCGCCCGGACCTATCCGGGGCGGCGTCCCGGCCGGAGCGCATCCACCGCAACTACGCTGGAACTCATGACCACTCCTCCCCGCGCCGCCAGGAAGCCCCAGCAGCGCAGCTTCCACAACGATGTGTTCACCGACGACTACGACTGGCTGCGCGACAAGGACAGCCCCGATGTGATCGCCCATCTCGAGGCCGAGAACGCGTTCACGGATGCCCGCACCGCGCACCTGTCCCTGTTGCAGGAGCAGGTCTTCGAGGAAATCAAGGGTCGCACCCAGGAGACCGACCTCAGCGTTCCCGTTCGGCAGGGAAAGTGGTGGTACTACACCCGCACGGTGGAGGGGCAGTCGTACGGCATCCACTGCCGGGCGCCCATCGCGGGGCAGGGCGACTGGACGCCGCCGGTTCTGCCCGAGCAGGTTCCCGGAGTGACGCCGGGCCTTCCGGGCGAGCAGATCGTGCTCGACGACAACGCCGAGGCGGCGGGCCACGAGTTCTACTCGCTCGGCAGCACCGACGTCAGCGGTGACTCGAGCCGGCTGCTGTACGTCGTCGACGCCGAGGGCGACGAGCGGTACACGATCCGGGTGCGCACCATCGCGACCGGCGAGAACCTCGCCGACGAGATCCCGAACACCGGCGAGGGCGCCCTGTTCGACCCCAGCGGCCGCTACATCTTCTACACCACGGTCGACGACGCCTGGCGGCCCGACACCGTCTGGCGGCACGAGGTGGGCACCGCGGCATCCGCCGACGTGTCCGTCTTCCACGAACCCGACGAACGGTTCTGGGTGGGCATCGGCCTCACCCGCAGCCGCCGGTTCCTGCTGATCGAGGCCGGCTCGAGCGTCACCACCGAAACCCGCCTGCTCGACGCCGCCGACCCCACCGGGGACTTCGCGCTGGTCTGGCCGCGCCGCGACGGCGTCGAATACGACGTGGAGCACGCCGTGCTGGGCGGCGAGGACGTCCTGTTGATCGTGCACAACGACAACGCGGTCAATTTCGAACTGGTCAGCGTCTCCGTCACCGACCCGCAGGGCGGGAAACGGATGCTGCTGCCCCACGACGCCGCCGTGCGCCTGGAAAGCATTGACGCCTTCCGCGATTTCGTGGTGGCCGAATACCGCCGGGACGGGCTCACCCGCGTGGCCGTCGCCCCGTCCATGGCCGGGGGCGGGGCCGGGGGCGGGGCCGGGGGCGGTCTCGATTTCACCGAGCTCGCCTTTGAAGAACCGCTGTACTCGGTCGGCACCTCGGCCAATCCCGAGTGGGAGCAGCCGACCATCCGTCTCGGCTATACCAGCTTCGTCACCGCGTCGACCGTCTACGACCACGTCGTCGCCACCGGCGAGCGCCACCTGCTCAAGCAGCAGCCTGTGCTGGGCCGCTACGACCCGAGCCTGTTCGAGCAGCGCCGCGAGTGGGCCACCGCGGCCGACGGCACGCGGGTGCCGATCTCCCTCGTCTACCGGCGGGACCTGGTCGCGGCAGGCAAGCCCGCGCCGACCCTGCTCTACGGCTACGGGTCGTACGAGATCAGCATCGACCCGTCGTTCAGCATCGCCCGGCTCAGCCTGCTCGACCGCGGCATGATCTTCGCGATCGCGCACGTGCGCGGCGGCGGCGAACTCGGCCGGCTCTGGTACGAGAACGGCAAGAAGCTGCACAAGCGCAACAGCTTCACGGACTTCATCGACTGCGCCCAGCACCTGATCGACGCGGGTTACACCGCTCCCGACCGGCTCGTCGCCGAGGGCCGCAGCGCCGGCGGCCTGCTGATGGGCGCCGTCGCCAACCTGGCCCCCGAGCTGTTCTCCGGCATCCTCGCGGGGGTCCCGTTCGTCGACGCTCTGACGTCGATCCTGGACCCGTCGTTGCCGTTGACCGTGATCGAGTGGGACGAGTGGGGCGACCCGCTGCACGACCCGGAGGTGTACGCGTACATGCGCGGCTACTCCCCCGTTGAGAACGTGCACGACACGCACTACCCGCGCGTGCTCGCCGTGACCAGCCTCAACGACACCCGGGTGCTCTACGTCGAACCGGCGAAATGGGTGGCCCGGCTGCGCGACGTGGGGGCGGACGCGCTGCTGAAGACCGAGATGTCGGCCGGACACGGCGGGGTGTCCGGCCGCTACAGCCGCTGGCGTGAGACCGCGTTCGACTTCGCCTGGATCATCGATGCCGCGCGGGCGCATCCGTCGGGTGAAGGGGCGCTCACGGCCTGAGTCGGCGGGGACCGCGCCCGCGGCCCGGGTGAGCGGCCCCGAACCAATTCGACGGAGATTCTGCCCGAATCGCCCCCAAACAGCCCGCACAAGCAGTTTTGCGGCAAAATCTCGGCTCTCCTGCTGCATCTGTGGGTCTTTCGGAGCGCCTTAACGGCCGCACGCCGCTTCCTGTCTAGGTTTCTGACTGTCAAGGAAAGAAAC
>NZ_SOGW01000012.1:0-32247 GCF_004403075.1 Cryobacterium sp. TMT2-10
CAGCGGCGCAGCGCGGGGGGCGGGGGGCACTGAGCGGCTCGTGCACGCGGGGGCACCGAGCAGCGCGCGGGGGCACTGAGCGGCTCGTGCACGCGGCAGACTGGAGGCATGGCACGAGCGAGGATCGACGACGGGGCGGGACGCGCGGCGGTGCGCGCGTTCGCGGCGGAGCAGGCGGCGGCGAGCCGGGACATCCGTGCGCTCGCAGTGCGCTACACGCTGCAGCTGCTGGCCGAGCAGGCCGCCGGCAACACCCTCGAGGTGCGGGTGCCGCCCTTCGGCGCCGTGCAGTGCATCGCCGGGCCGCGTCACACCCGCGGCACACCGCCGAACGTCGTCGAGACGGATGCCGCCACCTGGCTCGCCCTCGTCACCGGCACCCTGGCCTGGCCCGACGGGCTCGCGACCGGGCGCATCCACGCGTCCGGGAGCCGGGCCGACCTCGCCGCGCACCTCCCGCTGCTCTAGTCCGCGCTGCCCCGTCCCGCCGGCAGACCCGCTCGAGTTCCGCTCGAGCCGCTCTCCCGCCCGCTCTCGTGACCATGACTGTGACGGGGTCGGGGAGCGCGGGGTGCGCGGGAGGCTGTCAGGCGAGGATCGCGGTGACCTCAGCGAGGGTGGGCATCGAACTCGTCGCGCCCGGCCGTGTGACCGCCACGGACGATGCGACCGTCGCCCAGCGCACCGCATCGATCATGGCCGTCGCGCTGATGGACCGCCCGCCGATGGCCGCACCACCGGCACCACCCGCACCAACGCCAGCACCTCGACCCGCATCGCCGCCACCGGCTCCCGCGCCGCGGTCCGCGCCCGCGGCCAGCTGGGCGACGAGCACACCCACGAACGTGTCGCCGGCCGCGGTCGTATCGACGGCGCGCACCGGACGGGCCGGGGCCAGGCCCAGCACGGAGCCGTCGAACGCGACCACGGAGCCCTCCGCGCCCAGGGTGACGATCGCCCAGGTGCCGCCGGCGCTGAGCAGCTCGGCCGCCCGCACCGGGTCGCTCTGGCCGGTGAGGGCGGCGGCCTCGAGCCGGCCCGGCACGATCAGGTCGACCAGGTCGAGGAACCCGTCCGGCAGTGTCACCACCGGCGCCGGGGTGAGCACCGTGAAGACTCCGGCTGCCCGCGCCGCCGCGAGTCCCTCCACCAGCGCCGAGACGGGCAGTTCGCACTGCATCATCAGGAACGCCGCGCGCTCGATCGCCTCGCGTTGGGTGCGGCTCAGCGCGGTCAGTGCGGCGTTGGCGCCGGGAACGACGACGATCGAGTTCTCGCCCGAGTCGACGACGGCAGTATGCGCCGTGCCGGTCGGCTCGACGGCTGATTCCAGCCCGTCGTCCGGGATCCCCTCGCGCGCCAGCAGCCGGCGGATCTGCTCTCCGTGTGCGTCCTCGCCGACCATCCCCAGGAAGTCCACCCCCGCGTCGAGCCGGGCTGCGGCGACCGCCTGGTTCAGTCCCGCGCCGCCGGGCTCAGAACTGAAACCGGTTCCGAAAAGCGTCTCACCCGGCCGCGGCAACCGCGGCTGCCGCACGACGAGGTTCACGTTGGCGCTACCGAGTACCGCGATCCTGTTCACCGCACCAGTCTCGCATCCGCCCGGCTGAGCGCAGGTGCCCACGCGTGCGCCCCACCTGCCGCTATCCGCCTCGGCAAGGCGACAACTTGGGCGCACGCGCGATAGATCGCGGGATCACGCGGCGGCCGCAGCCGCCCGGGGAACGCCCAGCCTCGGTCCCGCGCGCCCGTGCGAGAATAGGGAGGTGACTTCAGCCCAGCAACCCGAGCACCTGTCCGCGGAGTCCGGAGCCGGCGAGTCCGGAGCCGGCGAGTCCGGAGCCGTCGAGTCCGGAGCCGTCGAGTCCGGAGCCGGCGAGACCGTGGTCGGCGAGACCGTGGTCGACAAGGCCAGCGTCACCGTGCGCCGTTCGCCGCGCTACTTCAACTTCATGATCCTCGGGGCCGTGATCGGTGCGATCACCGCCTTCATCCTCACCCTCGCCTTCCCGGCGAACGCCGAATTCGGCGCGGCCCAGGTCTTCGGATTCCTGCTGCTCGCCGGCATCGCCCTTGGCATCACCGTCGGCGCCGTCGCCGCGATCGTGATCGACCGTGTGATCGGCCGCCGTGCCCGCACGGTCGTCGTCGGTAGACTGAACGCCCAAGGTTTGCGCGACGCCGGGGCACCGGATTCCGCATCCGGCTCCCGTCTTTCCGACCAGAACTGAGAACGCACGAATCTCAGAGCCCCGCACAACTCAGAGCACGCGATTCTCGGAGCCTAAGAACTCAGAGCACTGACAGTAAAAGAGGCATCCATTTTGGCTGGTGGCGACGGACTATTAAGTCACGATCTTCTTCCCGGTGAGAAGGGGCCGCAGGATGCCTGTGGCGTCTTCGGTGTCTGGGCGCCCGGCGAAGAGGTGGCCAAGCTCAGCTACTTCGGCCTGTACGCCCTGCAGCACCGCGGCCAGGAATCGGCCGGCATCGCCACCAGTGACGGCTCCAAGATCCTGATCTACAAGGACATGGGCCTGGTCTCCCAGGTCTTCAACGAGGCCGCGTTGAGCACCCTGATCGGCCATATCGCCGTCGGGCACACCCGCTACTCGACCACCGGCTCGTCGAGCTGGCAGAACGCGCAGCCGACCCTCGGTCGCACCTCGGGCGGCACGGTCGCCCTCGGCCACAACGGCAACCTCACCAACACGGCCGAACTCCTGCAGCTCGTGCACGAGCGCTACCCGAAGGTGGAGGGCGAGCTCGCCCGCGGCAACACCACCGACACCGCCGTGATCACCGCGCTGTTCACCGGCGACCTCGACCACACCCTGGAAGCCACGGCGCTCGAGGTGCTGCCCCGCCTCCGCGGCGCCTTCTGCCTCGTCTTCATGGACGAGACCACCCTCTACGCCGCCCGCGACCCGCAGGGCGTTCGCCCGCTGGTGCTGGGCCGCCTCGAGCGTGGCTGGGTCGTCGCCTCCGAAACCGCCGCCCTCGACATCGTCGGCGCCAGCTTCGTGCGCGAGGTCGAGCCGGGCGAGCTGATCACCATCGACGAGGACGGCCTGCGCACGCAGCGTTTCGCCGAGGCGAAGCCCGCCGGCTGCGTGTTCGAATACGTCTACCTGGCCCGCCCCGATACGACCATCGCCGGCCGTGGGGTGCACGAGGCGCGGGTCGAGATGGGTCGCCGCCTGGCCCAGGAATACCCGGTCGAGGCCGACCTGGTCATCCCGACCCCCGAATCCGGCACGCCGGCCGCGATCGGCTATGCGCAGGCCTCCGGCATCCCGTTCGGCCAGGGCCTGGTGAAGAACTCCTACGTGGGACGCACCTTCATCCAGCCGTCCGAGACCATCCGGCAGCGCGGCATCAAGCTCAAGCTCAACCCGCTCAAGGCCGTGATCAAGGGCAAGCGCCTGATCGTCGTCGACGACTCGATCGTGCGTGGCAACACCCAGCGCGCCCTGGTCAGCATGCTGCGGGAAGCCGGCGCCGCCGAGGTGCACGTGCGCATCTCGAGCCCGCCGATCACCTGGCCCTGCTTCTACGGCATCGATTTCGCCTCCCGGGCCGAACTCATCGCGACCGGCCTCGGCGTCGACGAGGTGCGCCAGGCCATCGGCGCCGACTCGCTCGGTTACCTGTCACCCGAGGGCATGATCGCCGCCACCGAGCAGCCGCCCGAACGCCTGTGCACGGCCTGCTTCACCGGCGTCTACCCGATCCCGCTGCCCGACTCGGCGCACCTGGGCAAGAACCTGCTCGAACGACCCGCCGCAGCCTCGAATGGATGCGACCCGGGCCCCGACTCGGAATTCGAGCCTCTGCTCGACCCCGCTGAGCGCCTCGACCTCGACCCTCTTCACGAAGAAACCCTGGTCAAACAGGGCAAGTCCCCGATCGGCGATCCAGGAAGACAAGAATGAGCAACGCTTCATATGCGGCAGCCGGAGTAGACACCGCGGCCGGCGACCTGGCCGTCTCCCTGATGAAGGCCGCCGTCTCCAAGACGCACGGCCCCGAGGTGCTCGGCGGTTTCGGCGGTTTCGCCGGCCTCTACGACGTATCGTTCCTCACCTCCTACCGCCGCCCGCTGCTGGCCACGTCCACGGATGGCGTCGGCACCAAGGTCGCGATTGCCCAGGCCATCGACAAGCACGACACCATCGGCCAGGACCTGGTCGGGATGGTCGTCGACGACATCGTCGTGGTCGGGGCCCGCCCGCTCTTCATGACCGACTACATCGCCTGCGGCAAGGTCGTCCCCGAACGCATCGCGGACATCGTCGGCGGCATCGCCCGCGCCTGCGCCGACACCGGAACCGCCCTCGTCGGCGGCGAGACCGCCGAGCACCCCGGCCTGCTCGGCGTGGACGACTACGACGTCGCCGGCGCCGCCACCGGCGTGGTGGAGGCCGACCAGGTGCTCGGCGCCGAGAACGTGCGCCACGGCGACGTTGTCGTGGCGATGGCCTCCTCCGGGCTGCACTCCAACGGCTACTCGCTCGTGCGGCACATCCTCGCACAGCGCGGCATCGGCTACACCGACACCTCCGCCGAGCTCGGCGGCGTGGTCGGCGAGGTGCTGCTGGAGCCGACCCGCCTCTACACCGGACCGCTGCTCAGCGTGCTGGCCGACCCCGAACTGGCCGGCGTCGTGCACTCGCTCAGCCACGTCACCGGCGGCGGCATCGCGGCGAACCTCGCCCGCGTGCTCCCGCTCGGGGCCTGGGTCGAGGTCGACCGGTCCACCTGGTCCCCGTCCCCCGTCTTCCGGGTGCTCAGCGACATGGCGGGCGCCTCGCTGGAGAGCTCGGAGGGAACCTGGAACCTGGGTGTGGGCATGTTCGCCGTCGTCTCGGCGGATGCCGCGTCATCCGTGATCGCACGCCTCGCCGCCGACGGGATCGCGGCCTGGGTCGCCGGCCGCGTGTCGACCGCGCCGCACGACCTCGCGGGCTTCGAGCAGGGCGTCAAGGGCGTCAACGGCGGGGCCGTGCGCCTAGTCGGCGGTTACGCGAACTAGTCGGTCGCCGCGTGCGTTCAAATGGCCGCCATCGATGAAACGATGGCGGCCATTTGAGCGCACACGCGAACGGATGATGCCCGGCGGTGACGGAGGGGGCCGACAGGGAGGGGCGCGGGGCTAGGCGCGCTTCTGCTCGTCTTCGGTCGCGTAGTGATCGACGTATTGGTCGTCGTCGTCGCCAGAAGCATCGTCGGAGCCCTTACCGGGCTTGCCGGCTTCGTATTCCGGCCACTTCGCCAGGTCTTCGTCGAGGCGCGGGTCATCGACCGGATGCCCGGTGAGCTCGCGTTCGAGCGCGTTGTAGTTGGTGTCCGGGCTGAAATACTTCAGCTCGCGGGCGACCTTGGTGTGCTTTGCTTTTTGACGGCCGCGCCCCATGCGTGACCCCCTAACGATGCCAGGCCGGGTGAGGAGTGAATCTCCCGGGAGTTGCCGAACGGAATGGTGAAAACTAGCCGTCAGTTTAGCATGATGACCCGCAGGCCCCACTGACGCGCTTGACGCTGTGCACTGCTCTGAAACCGCGCACTCGCTAGTGTACGACCGCGCGCTGGGATCAGCCTGAGCGGGCGAGCAGATACCCGGCGCCGCAGGCGAGGAATCCGAGCAGCAGAGTGCCGACCAGGTTGACCGCGCCGGCCCGCCAGCGCCCCCTGAGCAGGAGTTCGACCGTCTCGACGCTCCAGGTGCTGAAGGTGGTCAGCCCGCCGCAGACGCCGGTCAGGAGGATCAGGCGCAGTTCCAGAGAGACGGCCGCGCGCTCGGCCAGTCCGAGCACGACGCCGCCGACCAGCGCGCCCACAACGTTCACGATCAGCACGCCCAGGGGGAGTCGTCCGGGGCCGGCCGGCAGGGCGCGGGACACCAGGAAACGGATGACCGCTGCCGCGCCGCCGCAGACGAGCACGCCGAGGACCAAGCCGACGCTCACGGGGTGACCCCGGCATCCGTGCCGCCGAGTGGAAGGCGCTCTGCCGCGGCCCGGCCGCCCAGCCGGAGTCCCAGCGCCGCTGCCGCGAATCCGAGCAGGAGCGTGGCCGCGAGATAGGCCCAGGCCAGCGGCGAGAAACCCGCGGAGACCAGCGCCACCAGCGAGACCATCACGGCGGAGAAGGTCGTGAACGAGCCGAGCACGCCGCCCCCGAGGGCCGCCTTGAGCCAGGACGGCACGGCCGGCCGGGTCCAGAGGCCGGCCACCAGCCAGCCGAGCAGGAACGCGCCGACGACATTGGCGAGGAGCGTGCCGGCCGGGAATTCGGCGTCAGCGTGCGGGAGGGCCAGGTCGATTCCGAGCCGGAGGCCGGTGCCGGCCATTCCGCCCAGGAAGACGGCCGACCCCAGCCGCAGCATGGCTACTTTCGCTTTCGCCGGCGGGCGGCCGACGGCCGCGACTTCGGCGGGGTGACGCCCACGACGGCCGACTGCCTGACCGGGATCTCCTTGGTGGCCGGGGCGAGCGGTCGCCGTGGGATCGGGCGGGGACGCACGGGCTCGCCGCGCCGGTCCTGCCCGGGCACGGGGCGTGAGCGCCGCCCGTAGATGAGCTCGGAGGAGTCGAGCAGCCAGGGCACGAGCGCGATGGTGACGCCGTGCACGAGCATCAGTTTCTGGCGCAGCCGCCGGGCCTTGTGGTTGTGCAGCAGGCTCTCCCACCAATGCCCCACGATGTAGATCGGCGTGTACACGGTGACGACCTCGGAGCCGTGGTCCTCGCGACGATCCTTGATGTAGCTGATCAACGGCCAGCTGATGTCCCGGTAGGGAGACTGCACGATGTGCAGCGGCACCTGGATGTTCTGCTTCACCCAGGCGCGCTTGAGCTCCTTGGTCTCCTCGTTGTCGATCGAGATGTGCACGGCCTCGATGCTCTCGTGCCGGGCGGCGATCGCGTAGTCGAGTGCCTTGAGCACGGGCTTCTGCATCTTGCCCACCAGCACGATCGCGTGGTCGCCCTGGGAGCCGAACGTCGTCTCCGAGTCGACTTCGATTTCCTTGGCGACGTCCCGGTAGTACCGGTTGACGCCGAGCATGAGGGTGAACAGCACCGGCATCAGCACGAACACGAGCCAGGCGCCGTGGGTGAACTTGGTGATGGTCACCACGATCAGCACCACCCCGGTCAGGAGGGCGCCGAAACCGTTGATGGACAGGCTGGCGACGATGGATGCCCGGTTCGGCGGGTTCGTCTTGAGCAGGGACAGCCAGTGCCGCACCATGCCGGTCTGCCCGAGCGTGAAGGAGACGAAGACGCCGATGATGTACAGCTGGATCAGCACGGTCAGGTTGGCCTGGTAGATGACCAGGATCACACAGGCGAAGAACGCGAGCAGCAGCACGCCGTTCGAGTAGATCAGGCGGTCACCGCGGGTGCTGAGCGACTTCGGCGCGTAGGAGTCCTTGGCGAGCACCGAGCCGAGCAGGGGGAAGCCGTTGAACGCCGTGTTGGCGGCCAGGAGGAGCACGGCCGCGGTCGCGGCCTGCAGCACGAAGAACATGATCGAGTTGTTGCCGAAGGTGGCCGCCGCGATCTGCGCGATCAGGCTGCGCTGCGGGGAGGTGGCGCATTCCTGCCAGCCGATCAAGTCGCAGGGGTTCTCCGCGTAGTGCACCTTGGAGAAGAGGGCCAGGGTCGTCAGCCCGACGAAGAGCGTGATGGCGATGCCACCCATGAGCACCAGCGTGCGCTGGGCGTTCTTTACCTTGGGATGCTTGAACGCGGGCACCCCGTTGGCGATCGCCTCGACGCCGGTGAGCGCGCTGCATCCGCTGGCGAAGGATCGCAGCAGCAGCAGGATGAACGCGGACTGGGCGAGGTTCTGGGCCTCCACCTCGTAGCCCGCGGATTCGGCCATCGGGGTGTCGCCCAGGGCGACCCGGGTGAGACCGACGACGACCATCAGGAGCACGCTCGCGATGAAGAGGTAGGTCGGGATGGCGAACGCCTTGCTGGATTCGTGCACACCCCGCAGGTTGACCGCCGCCAGCAGGATCACGAAGAAGACGGCGAACTCCACCCGGAAGGGAGCGAGTCCCGGGAGGGCGGAGATGATGTTATCCACGCCGCTGGCCACCGACACGACCACGGTCATGACGTAGTCCACCAGCAGGGCGGAGGCGACGACCAGGCCGGCCTTCTCGCCGAGGTTCTTGTGCGCGACCTCGTAGTCGCCGCCGCCGGACGGGTACGCCTTGATCAGCTGGCGGTAGGAGGCGGTGACCACCACGAGCAGCAGCACGACGACGGCCGCGACCCACGGTGCGAAGCTGAGAAAGGCCAGCCCGCCGAGGGTGAGGATCATCAGGAGCTCTTGCGGGGCGTAGGCCACGCTCGACAGCGGGTCGCTCGCGAAGATCGGCAGGGCGAGGTGCTTGGGCAGCAACTGGCCTTCGAGCTTCTCCGTCGAGAGAGGGTCGCCGATGATCCACCGTTTCGGTGATCGTGTTTCTGGTGCCGGGGGGCTTACCTCTGGAGTCACGAGGGTCGACACTACTCCCTTGCACACTTCTGACAAAACAGTGACAGAGTGCCGACCCTGCGGCGTGTCGCCTGCGCGGGGTCAGTGCGTGTGTGACGCCTCGATAACCCGCCACAGCGACCGGCGCAGAACATCGAGTTCATCCATGCTCATTCCGAGCCTGTCGATGATGCGCGGGGGGATCGTGCGGGCCTCCTCGCGCAGCAGGCGCCCGGCGTCGGTGAGGGATACGTCGAGCACGCGTTCGTCGTGTTCGTTGCGCTCCCGGGTGACCAAACCGGCGACCTCCAGCCGCTTCAGGAGCGGCGACAGGGTGGCCGGCTCGAGGCGGAGCTCCACGGCGAGGTCCTTCACCGAGCGGGGGCTGCGCCCCCAGAGCGCCAGCATGACCAGGTACTGCGGATGGGTGAGCCCATAGGGCTCGAGGATCGGGCGGTAGATCGAGATCACGCTGCGCGACGCGATCGCCAGCGCGAAGCAGACCTGGTCCTCGAGGCGGAGGAGGTCGGCGGCATCCGTCACTCGGGCAACCTTCCATCGGCTTTAGTTAGTACACTAATGATTATGACACGTACTAACAAGAAGCCGCGCGCCGAGCGCGGCCTGGCCGGCGTCATCGCCCGCCTCAACGGCCGGCTCCTGCCCTGGATCGGCCCGCCGCCCCTCGGGCCGTACGACACGGTCAGTGCAGAAGAGGTGCAGGCGACGCAGGCCCGATCGGTTTGCCCCATCTGCGGGGCCCTGATGTCCCTGCACGAGATCGACCGCTCGGGGGAGCGCACGCAGGTGCACCACCCCACCCCCGAGCAGGTCGCCGAGCGCTCCGCCTGACGGCGGGTTGCGCGGCGGCCCGCACGGGTTCAGCGGCAGAGGTGGTTCAGCGGGAGAGTGAGGCGAGGATGCCCTCGCGCACCTCGGCCAGGCGGCGGCGCAGCTCCGGCACGGTGTCGGTGGGCACCAGCGAGCGGGAGGCCTGCCCGCGCAGGTCCGCCCGCAGCTGCTGACGGAATTCGTTCAACACCATGTCGGCCTCGTGGATGGCGCGACTCGACTCGGCCCGCGGGTCCGCGCCCGGACCGGTGCTTCCGGAGCCGCTCGTGCCTGTGCCGCCGGCTCCCCGGACGGGACCCTCTCCCCTGGCCTGGCGTTTGGCGGAGGCCAGGTCGGCGCGCAGACTCTTCATCGCCGCGGTGACTCCCGAGCGCACCTCATCGGCCAGCCGCCGAACGGAGTCCGTGACCTCGGTCTCGATCGCGTCGAGTTCACCCTGGCGGGCGAGCAGTTCGGCGCGTCCGGCGTCGGTGATCTCGTAGACGGTCTTACGGCCGTCCGTCGACTTGGTGACCAGGCCTTCCTCTTCCAGCTTGGCCAGGCGCGGGTAGATCGTTCCGGCGCTGGGAATATAGGTTCCGCCGAACCGGTCGCTGAGCGCCTGGATCAGCTCATAGCCGTGCCGGGGCTGTTCGGCCAGCAGGCTGAGCAGGTAGAGGCGCAGGCTGCCGTGCGCGAAGACGGGGGTCATTCCCACACCTCCCCGGCCGTGTCGGCGGCGGACTCGCCCTGGGGGCCGCCGGCCTCGGCGCTCCGCCGCACCACGGAGATGTCACCGGAGACCGAGTTGGCGTACAGGTCGAGCCAGCTGCCGTCGAGCACGCCGGTGCTGGATTCGTAGCCCTTGCCGAAGGTGCCGCGGATCGTCTGGTCGTCGAGCTGCAGGGTGCCGGACACGGTATTGAGGTGGTACTTGGTCCCGACGTCCGCGCCGAGGCGCACGGTCAGGTTGCCGCTGACCGTGTTCGTGTTGATGGAATCCGGGGTGCCCTCGATGTCGAGGAAGACATCGCTGGTGACGCCGTCGAGGCTGAACCTGCGGATGTCGCCGCTGGCCGTGATCTCGCCGGAGACCGTGTGCGCGACGATGCTGCCGTCGTGGTTGCGCACCTGCATCTCGCCGTTCACGCCATTGAGCTCGAGGTCGCCGGTCACCCCGTCGACCACGATGTCGCCCGACACAGTGCTGACGCGGCCGCCGTTGCGGAGCCCGGAGATCAGGGCGTCGGCCGTGATCACGCCGAATTTCAGCGCGACGTCGCGGGGGACCATGATGCTGACGTCGGCCTTCGCGGTGCCGCGGAATGAGGCGAACACCTCGATGAAGTTGTCCCAGCGCAGCTGGGGGTGGTCGATCTCCAGGGTGTCGCCGTCGAGCGAGATCTTGAGATCCTTGCCGCTCACGCTGTGCACTTCAACCCGGGTCACCGGGTCGTCGTGGCCGATGACGTCGATCTTGCCGCCGATCATGCCCACCTTGAGATTGCGCACCAGCTCGATATCGATCACCTTGGTTTGTCCAGGGGTGACCAGCCATTTTTCCAGGGCCATTGAATTCTCCTTCGTGCCGCGGCATCCGTGTGAAGCGGATGCCCACAGGTTTGTCGCGATATATCGCGACGTGTTCGAATCAAGATATATCGCGTTTCTGTGAATGGCAAGTGTGGCGGTCAGGTTCGCGGTGCCCGGATGAGGCATTCTGGAGGCAGGCATGGGGGGAATGCAGTGGAAATTTTCATGGGGGATCGCATCGGAGCACGCAGGGGGAGGTTGCGCCGGCGCAGATCGATCAGGCCGGTGGCGCTGGTTGTCGCAGCCGTCGTGGTGTCGGGCGTCCTGTCGGGATGTTCACCGGACGCCGGCGGGGGCGGGCACCGGAAAGGCGGGGCATTCACGGTCGATGTCACCGAGCGCCTGGACGCGGCCGTGGCCGACGCGATCGGCCGGTCCGGGGCATCCGGGGCCGTGGTGGGCGTCTGGGCCGACGGAACCGGCGAATGGGAGGCCGCGCCGGGGACGACGACCATCGGCGGCACGGAGGCGATGAGCACGGAGATGCGGTTCCGGATCGGGACGAACACCACCGCGATGACCTGCACCGTGTTACTCCGGCTCGTGGAGGAGGGCACGGTCGCGCTCGACGACCCGGTCGCCACCTACCTGGGCCGCCTCGTCGGCGTCGGGGACATCACCCTCGGCCAGCTGTGTCAGAACACGTCCAGTCTGGCCGGCCAGGACACGGAACAGACGGCTCAGTTCGTGAACAACCCGACCCGCTCCTGGCCGGCGCTGGAGCTTGTGTCGAATGGACTGTCCGCGCCCCGGACGGGTGCGCCGGGTGGCACCTGGGTGCAGTCGAGCACCGGGATCGTTCTGCTCGGCATGGCGCTCGAGCAGGCCACCGGCAAGGATTGGCGCGCGCTCTACCGCCAGTACATCTTCAACCCGTTGAACCTGGATGACACCTCGTTCCCGGCTGCCGACGACCTGCAGATCCCCGGCGCGCATCCGCAGGGCTACGCGACGCAGCGCAGCACGGACGGCCAGCCGAACTGCGAGATCATGCTCGACGACACCGAGCTGTCCATCTCGATGACCGGTGTGGCCGGCGGCGTCGTCTCGACACTGGCGGACATGCGCACGTGGGCGGACGTGCTCGCCGTGGGCAGTGTGCTCGGCCCGGCATCCGTGGAGGTCCAGTGGTCCACCGTGGCGCAGGACGCCAACGCTCCCGCCTGGCGGCGCTACGGCCTGGGCGCCGAGCAGCTGGGCCCGCTGCGCGGGCGGGCGGGGGCGATCCCCGGATTCATCTCGGCGACCCTGTCCGATCCCGCCGGGGGTCTGACGGTGGTGGTCGCGCTGAACAACTCGACCGCCGGAGGCAACTTCGCCCTGGCGCTGGCCCGGCAGCTGGCCGCCATCGCCACCCCGGCCACGGCGGCCGGCACGGACCGGGAGCCGCTGACCCTGCCCTGGTCGGAGGACGCGGCCCGGGCCGACCTCGAGGCGGGGACGGTGTGCCCGGTTCCGGCGGCGGCCGCGGGGTAGCTCAGCTTCAGTCTCAGTCTCAGTCTCAGTCTCAGTCTCAGTCTCAGTCTCAGTCTCAGTAGACGAAGATCGGCAGCCAGTCCCGCGTGTGCGCGTGCACGATCACCAGGAAGACCACCAGGTCGAACAGCAGGTGCACGCACACGACGTAGGTCAGTGACTTGGTGAGCTTGAATGTGTAGCCCTGCAGCAGCGCGAACGGGAAGGTCATCAGCGGGCCCCAGCTCTGGTAGCCCAGCTCCCAGAGGAACGAGGTGAAGATGACGGCCTGCAGCAGGTTCGCCTGCCAGTCGGGGAAGTGCCGGCGCAGCAGGGCGAACGCCGTGCAGATGAAGAACAGTTCGTCCCAGATGCCCACGAAGCCCACGCCCACGAAAAGCCGGGCGATCTCGTCGGGAGCGGTGACCGTCGGCCAGTTGCGGTACGCCCCCGACCGAATGAAATAGGTCGGCAGGATGAGGTAGCCCAGCAGCACCACGAGCGGCAGGTACCAGCGCTCCAGGGCGGTCCAGCGCTGGCCGGTGCGGATCGGGAACCGGATGGCGTGGTCGCGGTAGAGGTAGCGCGAGGCCAGGTACGGCACGAGCACCGAGAGGGTGAGCACGCTGCCCATCAGGGCCATGTTCGGGTAGCTGATGTGGGCCTCGACCGAGATAGTGCTGATGATCAGCAGCCCGACCGCGATCAGAAGCAGGTCCCGGAACAGGGCCCGGTCGATCAGGAAGGCGAGCCCGACCGCGGCGGCGAGCACGGTGTAGCCGGAGACCGGGTCGCGCAGACCGAACAGCAGCACGGCCGAGGCCGAGAGCAGCGCCGCCGGCAGCAGTCCCCAGGAGGCGCGCGGGGCCATCCGTGGGGCCGAAGTCGTCGTTTCGGGTGCCGCGCCATCGTGCATGCCACATGGTACCGAACCGCTCTCGCAAACGGGTGGGCGGGGCGCACCCGGCCGCTAGGTTGGGGGTGTGAATCCAGAGCCAGGACCCGACCCGGTCGCCGTGATGCAGGCGCTCATCGCCATCGATTCGGTCAACCCCGACCTCGTGCCGGGCGCGGCCGGCGAACGTATGATCGCGGCCTGGTGCGCCGACTGGCTCACCGGCCACGGGTTCGAGGTGCACCGCCTCGAGCGGCACCCCGGGCGCCCCACGATCGTCGGGCTCAGACGCGGCACCGGCGGCGGGCGATCCCTGATGCTCAACGGCCACCTCGACACCGTCGGGGTCGGCGGCTACCTCGGCGACCCGTTCGCCGGCGAACGGCGGGACGGACGCGTGTTCGGGCGCGGCTCCTTCGATATGAAGGGCGGGGTCGCCGCCATCCTCGTCGCGGCGGCGCGCGCCACGAGCGGAGGGACCTCCGGGGTGTCCGCGCTCGCCGGGGACGTGCTCGTCACCCTCGTCGCCGACGAGGAGTTCGGCAGCCTCGGCACCGAGGAGGCGCTGGCCCGGTTCCGCGCCGACGCGGCGATCGTGGCCGAGCCCAGCGAACTGTGCCTCACGCTCGCGCACCGGGGCTTCGCCTGGTTCGAGGTTGAGCTCACCGGACTCGCCGCCCACGGCTCCCAGCCGGAGCGGGGCGTCGACGCCATCGCGCACGCCGGGCTGGTGCTCTCCGCCCTCGACGGGCTGCGGGCGGAGATCGAGGCGGCGCCGGCGCATCCGCTGCTCGGTCACGGCACCGTGCGGGTCTCGACCATCACCGGGGGCACGGATGCCGCAACCGTCGCCGCGGTCTGCACCCTCACGATCGAGCGGCGCACGCTGCCCGGGCAGACCCCCGACGCAGTCGAGGCCGAACTCCGGGGCCTCCTCGACCGGCTCGCGGCGGGCGTGCCCGACTTCGCCTACCGGCTCACCCGGCTGGTCGCCCGGGCCGCGTTCGAGGCCGACCCGGCCTGGGCGATCGTGCGCACGCTCAGCGCCCAGGCCGAGCGGGTGCTCGGCCACAGCCAGACGGTGCGCGGCGAGCCCTTCTGGACCGACGCGGGACTGATCCACGAGGCGGGCATCCCGTGCCTGGTCGTGGGCGTGGCCGGCGGCGGCGCGCACGCCGACACGGAGTGGGCGGATGAGGCATCCGTCTACCGGCTGACCGATATGCTGGCCGGCACGATCGCCGACTTCTGCGGCTGAGCGGCTGCGCCCGGTCCCCCTGCCCGTCCCCCTGCCCGTCCCCCTGCCCGTCCCCCTGCCCGTCCCCCTTCCCGTCCCCCTTCCTCCTCTCGCGGCTCTCGCGGCCGGTGGGGCGGGGCGTCAGTTGGCGGGGCTGTCGATCGAGGGTTCCGTGGGGGTCGTGTCGCCTTCGAGGGCCTCCTCGAGCCGGGGGTCCGCGGCGGCGGCCGGGAGGGTGATCGCGAAGAGCGGGATGGTCCAGTGGCAGAGCGGGCCGACGAGCACCGCGAAGAGAACCGTGCCGATGCCCACGTTGCCGCCGAGGGCCCAGCCGATGCCGAGCACGATGACCTCGATGCCGGTGCGCACGATCCAGATGCGCCAGCCGGTGCGTTTGTGCAGGCCGGTCATCAACCCGTCGCGCGGGCCGGGGCCGAAGTGTGCGCCGATGTAGAGGCCGGTTGCCACCGCGAGAGTCAGCAGGCCGGCCGCGAACAGGAGCACGCGTAGCCAGAGGTCGAGGTCCGCCGGGATCAGTCGCAGGCCGACATCCGCTGCCGGTCCGACCAGGAGCGCGTTCAGCACGGTGCCGACGCCGGGCTTCTGCCGGATCGGGATCCAGAGCAGCAGCACCACACCGCTGATCAGGATGGTGACGAGCCCAAAGCCGAGGTGGGTGCGGCTGTCGATGCCCTGCGTGAGCACGTCCCAGGGGGCGACGCCGATGCCGCCGCGCACGATCAGCGCGATCCCGATGCCGTACAGGAAGAGGCCGATGAGCAGCTGGGTGAGACGACGGGTCATGGAACACCATCCAATGGCACTATTGGCCTGTCGCCAAATTCCGCAACCCGACCGGCCAAATCATGCCATGCCGGCCGAGGGCGTCAGCGGGTGCTCGCCGCCGCCGGCCAGGGCACGGTGCTGATCAGCGAGGAGGACATCGTCGAATTCGTTAGGTGGCCCGAATCGTGTCTTTGGCGAGTTCATGCGGTTTCCGGCATATGCGGACCCCGGCCTGGTCAGCACACCCGTTCTCGACCAACTGATCATCACTCGCCGGCTGACCGAGGTGCCCGCCATCCTGCAGTAGCGCCGCAGTCAACTCCGCCCCGCGCGCACCAATTCGACGGAGATTTTGGCGATTTGGGGCCGTCATGCCCCAAAACAGGCTCCGGGGAGCAAAATCTCCGTCGAATTCGTTAGGGGCGTGGGCTGCGGAGTGTCCTCACCGCCGGGCTAGTCCTCGAGGACGAAAGTCACTTCGATGACGACGTCCCACGAGGTGATTTTGCCGTCGTCGACGACGACCTTCTGCTCCTTGACCCAGGCCCCGGACATGCCGCGCAGGGTCCTGTGGGCCCGCTCGATCCCGGCCGAGACGGCATCCTCGAATGACTTCTCGGACCGGACGCTCAGTGTTGTCACGCGTGCCACAGACATGGTTGCTCCTCTATACATGGATTACTCGGGCTGATGGGGCTTCGTGCCGCTGAGGGTACGCCGATCCGCCGATCCGCGCCCGCACCAATTCGACGGAGATTTTGCCGAAATCGGGCTGTTTCGGTCCAAAACAGGCTCCGGGGAGCAAAATCTCCGTCGAATTGGTTAGAGGCACGAGCCTGGGGGCGGGCGCGGTGCCCAACCTTCCGGGCGAGGGCGGCCGGGAACGCTGAGTCGCTGCGCTAGAACGAGACGGGGGCGGGGGCCAGCGGTCGGGTGCGCACCAGCACCGTGCTGTCGTCGCTGCAACCCTCGATCGGGTTCGGCGTGGCCACACGCTCGGCCGCGTCCCACTCCGGCAGGGTCACGGCGAGGGCGGTGACCGGCACGATCGCGCAATCCGGGTGCGCGCCCGCCTGCGTGAGGTGCAGCAGGCTGTAAGCGGATGCGCCGGGCGCCACCGGCACAACGCTCACGGTGCTCTCTTCGACGCCGGACACCGCCCCGATCGTCTCACCGGAGTTGGAGTCGATCAGAGTAACCACCGGGTAGCCCTGGACCGAACACTCCACCGAGCCGGTGTTCGTCAGCCGCAGGTCCCAGTAGAAGCTGCTCATGCCGCTGTCATGGGGCCGGGCCTGCAGCGACAGCGCCAGGTGGTCGCGGGTACAGACGCCCGGTTCGGCGCGGGGTGGCGTGGTCGGCGTCGCGGTCGGCGCCGCTGAGGCGGTCGGAGTGGTCGTCGCCGTCGGGGTGGCCGCCGTGGTCGAACGCGGTGACTGGGAACCGCCGACCGGGCCGCGGGCGGGCGCCGCGCATCCGGCCAGCACCAGAACCACCGCAGCGCACTCGAGCCAGGTTGCCTGTACCCGCCCGAGACTCCGCATCCCCGTCATAGCCTCAGTGTGGCACCATCGGGCCAGCGGCGCCCGCCGGAGATGAGTGTGGCGAATGATGTGAGAAATCGTCCTCGCGGGTGTCCTAGACTAATCCTCAAAAGGGGGGTCCGATGACCGAGGGATCACCGGGTTTCCTGAACGGCCGTTACCGGTTGAAGGACCTGATCGGCCGTGGCGGCATGGCCTCGGTTTACCGCGCCACCGACGAGCGGTTGGGCCGGGACGTCGCGATCAAGATCTTCGATGCCGCCGCCGCGACCGAGATCGACATCGCACGGCAGCAAGCGGAGATCAACGTCCTGGCGAGCCTGAACCACCACAGCGTGACCACACTGTTCGACGTCGGCGTGCACCGCGCAGACGCCGGGCGGCCGCGGATCTACCTGGTGATGGAACTCGTGGCCGGGGCGGACCTCCGGCGCAGGCTCGACCAGGACCCGCTGTCCACCCGCCACATCGCGCAGGTCGGTTACGACCTCGCCGAGGGCCTGGACTACATCCACGGCCGCGGGGTCGTGCACCGTGACATCAAACCGGCCAATATTCTCCTGGCCGAATACAGCTCCGATTCGAGAACGCGGGCCAGGCTCACCGATTTCGGCATCGCCCTGTTCCCGGACGCCGCGCGGATGACCAACCAGGGCCTGACGACCGGCACGGCCGCCTACCTCAGCCCCGAACAGGCCCGCGGCGACCGGGTGGGCCCTCCCAGCGACATCTACGCCCTGGGACTCGTGCTCCTGGAATGCTTCACCGGCGAGACGGCGTTTCCCGGACAGCCCGTCCAGTCGGCCGTGGCCAGGCTCCTTCGGGATCCGGCCATGCCGGAGACCCTCGCTCCGGCGTGGCGCGATCTGCTCACGTCGATGCTGGCACGCGACCCCGAGCAGCGCCCGCCCGCCGCGGATGTCGTGCTCGCCCTGCGGCAGGCTGTCATCGCCGAAACCGGCCGGCACCGCGTCATGGAGACTCACCACCTGGACGCCGATGAACCCCAGCGGCTCGACGAGGTGGCCCGCCTCGAGATTCTCGACACCCCTCCGGACGGCACCTTCGACCGGATCGCAGCCCTCGCCGCGCGGGTGTTCTCCGTGCCGATCGCCATCGTCAGCATCGTTGACACCGACCGAATCTGGTTCAAGGCACATCACGGACTCGACCTCAAGGAGATCCCGCGCGACCCCGGGCTCTGTGCGTCGGCCATTCTCTCCAAAGGCCCGTGGTTGATAGAGGATGCCCGCCGCGATCCGCGCGCGCTGGCGAACCCGCTCGTGGCCGAGGGGTTCGGCCTGCAGTTCTACGCCGGCGTTCCGCTGACGACCCAGAACGGGTACAACCTGGGCACTCTGTGCGTGCTGGACCACGAGCCACGAACGGTGACAGCGGAGGAGATCGCCACCCTCGAAGACCTGGCCGCGCTCGTGATGAACGAGCTCGAACTCCGCCTCGAAAGCCGCCGCGCAGTCCACCACTAGTTCGAATGGGCACCTGATACAGTGCTGTCTGAATCCAAACGGGGGCACCGGCTGGCAAGCGGCCGAGACGTGTTTCCCCCATCTGAGAGGGGCGCAACACCGTGAAGGCATCAGCAGAACTCGGCTCCAACCTGCAATCCGTGCTCGTCGACCTGATCGAGCTGCACGTGCAGGGCAAGCAGGCGCACTGGAGCGTCGTCGGCAAGAACTTCCGCGACCTGCACCTGCAGCTCGATGAGATCATCGACGACGCCCGGCTGTTCTCCGACGAACTCGCCGAGCGGATGCGTGCACTCGACTCCCTGCCGGACGGACGCAGCGAGACGGTCACCGCGACCACCCACCTGGCCAAGTTCCCGGCCGGAGAGGTGGACACCGCCGAGACGGTCGGCCTGATCACCGACCGCCTGAACGCGACGGTCGACAACATCCGTGCCGTGCACGACGCGGTCGACGAGGAAGACCCGACCAGCGCCGACATCCTGCACGGTTTCATCGAGAAGCTGGAACAGTACGCCTGGATGGTCAGCGCCGAGAACCGCACCCCACGCAAGCCCACGGCCAAGGCGCCGACCAAGCCGGTCGGCAAGGCCTGAGGCACAAGCCTGAGCTTCAGTTCAACGCGCCGGCGAGCGGACTCGGCGCGGTCGGCACGACACAGGGGGTCGGTGTGACGCGGATCGAGAGCGCGAAACCGGTCTGGCTGACCCCGATCGGGAAGCGCACGGCGGAGGCCGGTCTGCGCGATGCCGCGACGGCGGCCTGTGCCGTGAACGGTGACGCCGCGCGGGCCCTGGACCTGGCCCGCGCGCTCGGCGGCAGTGTTCCCCGGCCGGGATCGGGGCAGACGCGCCGGCTGTTCGAGACGCTGGCCTCCCTCGCCGCGGCAGACCTCACGGCGGGGCGGGTCGTCGAGGCGCACCTGGACGCGCTCGCCATCCTGGACCAGGCCGGCGTCGACCCGGCCGGGCTCGTCGGCGGTGGCACCACGGAATCGAGCTGGGGCGTCTTCGCCGCCGAAGGCGCGGGGAGCCGGCTCGACGCGCGGCCGGCCGGCGCGGCCGGCGGCGGGTCGTGGCAGCTCGACGGCACGAAACCCTGGTGCTCGCTCGCCCGCTCGCTCAGCCACGCCCTCGTCACGGCACACACCTCGGCCACCACCCGGAGGCTGTTCGAAGTCGACCTGGCCGACCCCGGGATCACCGTCCACACGGAGGCGTGGGTGGGTCGAGGGCTCCCGGCCGTACCCAGCGGACCCGTCGAGTTCCGGGGCGTCCGGGCCCGGCCGGTCGGGGACGACGGCTGGTACCTCCGCCGACCGGGCTTCGCCTGGGGTGGGATCGGCGTCGCGGCCTGCTGGTGGGGCGGCGCCGTCGGCGTGGCCAGGCGGGTCTGGGAGTCCGTGCTCGAGCGGGAACCCGATCAGATCGCGCTCGCGCACCTGGGCGCCCTCGACCTCGCGCTGACGACAGCCGGGGTCTCCCTGACTGACGCGGCTGCCGCGATCGACGCCGGGGATGCCGCCGGGGAGCAGGGCGCCCTCCTCGCGGCGCGGGTGCGCGGCCAGGTCGCGCGCACGGTCGACGAGGTGATCACTCGAACCGGCCACGCGCTCGGCCCCGCACCGCTCGCCCTCGAGGCCCGGCACTCCGCTCGCGTCTCCGATCTGCAGCTGTACGTGCGCCAGCACCACGCCGAACGGGACGACGCGGCGCTCGGCCGCCGGCTGCGGGATGCCGGCGTATCCCCGTGGTGAGCTTCAGCCACACGGATGCCGGCACGCCCGAGAACCTGTGGGCGGCGGCGCATCGGGAGGCCGTCGCAGCGGGTGAAGCGGCATCCGTCGGCTCGGTGGCCCCCGGATCCGGACCACTGTCGCCGGCACCGCCGGTGCAGGCACTGTGCGTCGACGACTTGCTCCGGCTCGTCGTGATCGCTGCGCACCCCGACGACGAGACCCTCGGCGCCGGCGGGCTGATCGCGTGGGCCGGGCGGGCCGGAGTCCCGGTGACGGTCGTGGTGCTCACCAACGGTGAGGCCTCCCATCCCGGGTCCGGCACGCACGACCCCGCGCGGCTCGCGGCATTGCGCCGGGTCGAGGTGACGGCGGCCATCGCAGCGCTGGCACCCTCGGCGTTGGTGCGCCTGCTCGACCTCCCCGACGGAACCCTGGCCGGGCATCGTGACGAGGCGTCCCGAGCGATTTCCGCCGAGATCGGCTCGGACGGACCGGGAACCTGGCTGGTCGCCCCCTGGACGCTGGACGGACATCCGGACCACGCTGCGGCGGCAGAGGCCGCCTGCCACGCCGCTCGCGGCCGGGGCGTCAGTCTCTTCGCATACCCGATCTGGGCCTGGCACTGGTCCACGCCCGGGGACCCGGTCTGGTCGGACGGCGTGATTCGCACCCTGGAGCTGGCACCCGAAGACCGTCGGCGTAAGACCCGGGCGATGGCCCTGCATGTCAGCCAGGTGCAGCCGCTCTCCGGGCTGACCGGAGACGAACCGATCATCCAGGCGGCTTTTGCCGCGCACTTCGAACGCGGGTATGAGACCTTCATCGAGATCGAGATCGAGATGGAGATCGAGATCGAGATGGAGATCGAGATGGAGATGGAGGTCGAGGTCGAGGTCGAGGTCGAACCGAGCCTGTCCGGTGCCTTCTTCGAGGAGTTCTACGCCGGGAAGCGTGACCCCTGGGGGTTCGAGACCCGGTGGTACGAGGAGCGCAAGCGATCCCTGACCCTGGCGGCCTTGCCTCGCAAACAATTCCGGGCGGCGCTGGAACTGGGCTGCTCGATCGGCGTCCTCACGGCCGGCCTGGCCGACCGGTGCGACACCGTCGCCGCGGTCGACGTCGCGGAGCAGCCGCTGCGGGAGGCCCGAGCCCGGCTGGCCGCACACCCCGGCGTCACCTTCGCCCGGCGCACCCTGCCCGCCGAGTGGCCGGAGGGCAGCTTCGACCTGATCGTGTTCTCCGAGGTCGGCTACTACTTCTCGGCGGTGGAGCTGCGCGAGGTGCTCCGGCGATGCCGCGGCAGCATGGCACCCGGTGGCGTGATCGTGGCCTGCCACTGGAGGCATCCGGTGCCCGAGTATCCGTTGAACGGCGACCAGGTGCACGCAGAACTCGGCAGGCTGGCCGGGTTCGAGCGCACGGTGGAGCATCGGGAACGCGACTTCCTGCTCGAGGTGTTCGAAGCCGCGCCGACGCGCTCGGTCGCGCAACGCGAAGGCCTGACACCGTGACGGTCGGCGGGGCGGTCGGCGAGGCGATCGACAGGGTCATCGTCGTGGTCCCGGCCCGTGATGAGGAGGAGCTCCTGCCACGGTGCCTGGCCGCGTTGACCGTGGCGGTCGGGGAGGTCGCCCGCGTGGCAGGCGAGGCGCCGCCCGTGATCGAGGTCGTGGTCGTGCTCGACCGGTGCAGCGACGGCACGGCCGAGGTCGCTGCTGACTGGCCTGCGTTCGCGAGCATCAGCACGGACGGTGGCGGCGTCGGCCTTGCCCGCCGGGCGGGGGCGCGGCACCTGCTCCCGACGTTGACCCACTTCTCCACCGCGACGTGGATCGCGACGACGGATGCCGACTCCGCCGTGCCGCCGAACTGGCTGACCGCGCAGCTCGCCTTCGCCCGCAACTCCGTCGATCTCGTGCTGGGAACCGTGGTGCCTGACGACCGGCTGTCCGACGGAGGCAGGGAACTGTGGGACGCCGCGCACCGGCTGGTAGAAGGGCACCCCCATGTGCACGGCGCGAACCTCGGGGTGCGTGCCGACCGGTACCTGCAGGCCGGCGAATTCGCCCTCGTCGACGGGAACGAGGATGTGCGGCTGGTTTCGGCGCTGCGCCGCCTCGGGGTGAGCGAGATTCGTACCGAACTGATCCCCGTGCTCACCTCCGGTCGGCTCGCCGGGCGCGCCCCGGCGGGATTCGCCGGCTATCTGCGTGACCAGGCGGCGGGGGCCCGGGTCGGTGTGCTGCCCGACGCGGCAGACGTTTCGCTCTAGAGTCCTCAAAACGGCGGTGCCCTCAAAACGGCGCGTCGTCCGGGGGATCTGCGGTCGGCGGCCCGGTCGGGAGCACGGTGGCGGGCTCGGTGACGAAGTCCCGACCCGTTGGGGACGTCCAGGTCAGGATGCCGCCCGGTTGCTGGGTGACGGTCCACCGGGTCTGGGTTTTCAGAGCGTGGTTGGGTTTGCACAGGTGTGCGAGGTTGTCGTGCGCGGTCTCGCCGAGCAGGGCCCAGTCGTGGCTGTGGTCGACTTCCGCACCCCTCGCCGCCCGATGGCAACCCGGAAAACGGCAGGTCTCGTCACGGAGGCGGAGGAATCGGCGCATGGCCTTGGGCGTCTTGTACCGGTCCCGGCCCACCGAGAGCACTACGCCCGTCTCCGGGTGGGTGAGCAGCCGGGTGAAACTCGGCGCCCGCGATGCCAGATCCCGCGCCGTCGCGGGGTCGATCGGTCCGTACCCTTCCAGGTAGCCGGGTTCCTCGCTGTGCCCGAGGAGCGTCATCACCGGGACGGTCACGTGCACGGTGGCTTTGACGCCGGTGCCGACGCCGGTCGGGGTGACTCCGTTGATCAGCAGGTCGCTGATCACGTCTGTGCGCACCTGCGTGAGCGTGCGCTTCTCGCCGAGGCCCTGCAGGCTCACGGCGAGGTCGTTGGCGCGGGCGAAGATCGCCTGCACCAGCTCCGCGCCCGTCGTCAGGTAGAGGGTCGCCATCCCGTCGGCCTCCGCCTGCACGCACGAGGACCGCTCCGCGATCGACCGCGCGTGCCTCGCCGTGATCGTCTCCGGGTGCAGCCGTTCCCGGAGCAGCCTGGCCTTGTGCTTGAGCTTCGAAACGGTCAGGATCTGCGCAGCGGGCAGCAGGGCCTGTTCGAAGGCGGCGAGCCCCTCGGTGGGGATCGACCAGGCCTGCCCAAGAATCGTTTGCGCGTGCCGGTAACTGAACAGACCGTCTCTCAGTGCGGCCCGCGTCGCGGGGAGGTCCTCGGCCAGGGCCCGGCTCTCCGCGAGCAGGGTCTCCGCGGTGCGCTCCGGGATCCGCAGCGTCACGGCCAGTTCGCTGGAGAGCTCCCGTCTCGCGATCTCCGTCTGGTCCCAGAGGGACTGCGCTCCCCGCGGGATCTCCGCCGCGTGCGCCTCACTGAAGCGGCGCGCAGCCTCCACGGCATCGGCCCGCAGGGCGAAGCCTTGCGCGATCACCCGATCGGCGGCCGCAACGGCGTCGAAGAGCAGCCCGAGCTGCTCCTGGGTGGTGCTCACGGTGGTGGACATGCCTCGACTCTAGGCGCACCCTCCGACATCCCCTGAGAACAGGAAAAGCCGGTGGATAACTTGATCAAGCTGCTTTTGTGGAGGACGAGAGCAGGCTCTCACCCGCGCCGGATCCGGTACCGGACGTGAGCACGCACGGGGGAACCCAGTGCGACCAGCGGGTGATCGAACTCGTCGACCATGCTCATCCGCAACCGCTCTCAGTGGGGCGGGAGAGCACCGCATTGCCTCGGGATCCGTCCGGCTCCACGACTCGCTCGCCGGGGAAAGCTCGCACCTCGTACTGCCGGACCTGCACCGCGAACGATCACCTCGGTAGTGGTGCCGCCGCCGTTCCGCCACGGGACCGGCACGCGCTCGGTGGCCGGCAGCCAGGCCAGGCCGGCGTCAGGCATCCGTGCGACCAGAGGCATCAGAGCCACCAGAGCCGTCCAGCCCATCCGAGCCCTCCAGCCCACAGAGCCGGCTCCGCACGCCCCGCCGCCAGACGGCCAAGGTGAGCGGCACCCCCGGCCGGTAGGCCAGATGGGCGACGGATGGCGCGTCGAGCACCTGCAGGTCTGCCCACCCGCCCACCCGCAGCGACCCGGCCGCATCCGCCCCGTTCTCGCGGCCGACTGCCGCGGCGGCACCGCGGGTCGCCGCCCAGACGGCCTCGTCGATGGTCAGCCCCATCTGCAGCACCGCCGTCGAAACACAGAACGGCATCGACGTCGTGTACGAGGTGCCCGGGTTGCAGTTGGTGGCCAGGGCGATCCTCGCCCCTGCGCCGAGCAGCCTCCGGGCCGGCGGGAACGGCTGCCGGGTGGACAGGTCGCAGGCCGGCAGCAGCGTCGCCACGGTCGCCCCGCCCGCGAGCGCCTCGATGTCGCGCTCCTTCAGGTGATTGCAGTGGTCGACGCTCGCGGCGCCGAGCTCGACCGCGAGCCGCACTCCGCCGCTGAAGCCGAGCTGGTTGCCGTGCACGCGCACGCCGAGGCCGGCCGCGCGGCCGGCGAGCAGCACCTCCCGGCTCTCCTCCACGTCGAACGCGCCGACCTCGCAGAACGCGTCGATGTAGTCGGCATAAGGGGCCACCGCGGCGAGCATCGGCCCGGTGACCAGATCGAGGTAGTCGCGCCGGTCGATTCCGTCCGGCACGAGGTGGGCGCCGAGGAACGTGACCACGTCGGCCACGGATGTCGCGGCGCGCGCCGACCGGGTCTCGCTCGCCAGGTCGAGGCCGTAGCCGGTCTTCGTCTCCAGGAACGTGGTGCCCTGGGCCTCGGCCTCCCGCCGCAGCCGGGCGGCTCCCCGGGCGAGCTGTTCCTCGCTCGCCGCCCGGGTCGCGGCCACGGTGGTGTTGATGCCGCCCGCGGCATAGCGCTGCCCCGCCATCCGGGCCTCGAATTCCGCGGCCCGGTCGCCCGCGAAGACCAGGTGGGTGTGCGTGTCGACCCAGCCGGGCAGCACGGCGCGACCGCCGACATCCGTGCGGGTGTCGGCCGCGGGGGCCGCGGAGGCCGGGCCGATCCACAGGATCCGGCCCGCCTCGATCACGAGCGCGGCGTCGTTGAGGCGGGCGCGGTCATCGGCCTGGGTGGTCAGTTCGCGGATGCCGGTGATCAGTTCGGTGGTCATGGTCGGTCTCCTGGTGCGCGACTGGCAGTGTCTGAAGAGGCCGGATCGACGGCGGCAGCGGCAGTAGAAAGGGATGCGGTGGCGGAGTCGTCGACCGCTTCAAGCGCGTCGGCCGCGTCAAGTTCGGCGAGGGCGTCCCGCAGCAGGACCTCGGGACGCAGCGAGCCCCCGGGGCCGGCCGCGGTCCCGCCGGGAACGAGAATGCCCGCGTCGGCGACGACCCGGCCGCCCACGATCACCCGGCGCACGTCGGCCGCCGTGGCCGTCAGCGGCAGCTGGCCCGGCAGCGACCCGGCGGTGCGGATGCTGTCGGCGGCCACCTCCACCAGGTCGCAGAGGTCTCCCGGACGCGACCGGTTGTCGCCGAGGCCGAGGCACACATAGCCGTTCCGGCTCCCGGCGGACAGGAGTTCGGCCGGGGCGAAACGGCCGCGCCGGCCCGACGCGAGCCGCTCGCCCGCCTCCAGGCCGCGCAGTTCGAGCAGGGGGTCGACGACGGCGTTCTGGTCGGAGCCGATAGCGATCCGGGCGCCGGCCTGCTGCAGTCGGAGGGCGGGGCCGATCCCGTCGCCTAGGTCGGCCTCCGTGGTCGGGCAGATCACGACCGTTGCCCCGGATGCCCCGATCAGCGCCACATCGTCGTCGCTGAGGTGCGTGGCGTGCACGAGGCTCAGCCGCGGCTCGAGCGCGCCGATCCCGGCGAGGACCCCGGTCGGGGTGCCGCCGTAGGCGGCCAGGCAGTCCGCGTTCTCCTGCGGCTGCTCGGACACGTGAATGTGCAGGGGAACGCCAGCGGGCAGCCCTCGCAGCACCTCGCGCATCGCGTCGGGCGTCACGGCGCGCACGGAGTGGATCGCGGCGCCCAGGCTGATCCGGGGGTCGGCATCCGTCTCGCTGTGCGCTCCCATCCCGGTCTCGGCGGCTGCGTCGCTCGCGAGCGCTGCGCGCAGCGAGTGCCACCGCGCCAGCCAGCCGGCCGCCGAGCCGTCGCCGAACGCGCGCTGGCCCGGCTCGAGCGGTGACCCGATGCCGCCAGCCAGGTAGAGCGTGTCGAGCAGCACCAGACGGATGCCGACCGACCGCGCCGCCTCCGCCAGCGCGAGCTCCATGGCGTGTTCCCGGGGGTACCGGCTGCCGTCTTGCCGGTGGTGCAGGTAGTGGAACTCGCCGACCGCGGTGAACCCGCTGACCAGCATCTCGGCGAAAACCGCGCGGGCCAGCGCGAAGTAGCGGTCGGGGTCGAGGCGGCCGGCCACCCGGTACATCTCCTCGCGCCACTGCCAGAAGTCGCCGCCGCCGGCGTGGGTGCGGCCGCGCAGCGCCCGGTGGAACGCGTGCGAGTGGGCGTTGGCCAGCCCGGGCAGCACGGTGCCGAGCCGCACGTCCGTCGATCGCGGCAGGGTTCCGGGCGTGACCCGGGTGATGCGGCCGTCCGCGGCGGCCTCGAGCCGCACGCCGGGAGTCGGCACTCCGTCGATCAGCAGGGTCTCGCACCAGTAGGCGACCGCCGAAGCGCCGGCGGGCTCGCCCGTCGCCGCGCTCACAGCAGGCTCCGCAGCAGCGCCTCGAGCGCGTCGATCCCGGCCACGCAGTCCTCGACCTCGGCGAATTCCTCCGGCGAGTGCGAGATGCCGGTGGGGTTGCGTACGAAGAGCATGGCGCTGGGCACGCTCGCGGACAGCACGCCGGCGTCGTGCCCCGCGCCGGTGGGCAGCGCCGGCACCCCGCCGAGCGCAGCGGCGAACCGCCCCGCGAGCGCTGCGTCGAAGGCCACGGTGCCGGTCCAGGATTCCTCGGTGACGGCGACGGAGCATCCGTTCAGGCTCACCGCCCGCTCGACCTGGGCCGTGATCGCGGCGACGAGCGCGCGCGTGCCGGCCTCGGTGTCGCACCGGGCATCGAGCCAGGCGTGCACGCTCGACGCGATCACGTTGGTGCCGCCGGGCACGACCTCGAGGCGGCCGACGGTCGCGCGGGCGCCCGGGATCGCCGCCGCGGTCTCCTGCACGGCGACGATTGCGCGGGCGGCGGCTACCATCGGGTCGCGGCGCCCGGTCATCAGGGTGGTGCCGGCGTGGTTGCCCTGGCCGGACACGGTCAGCCGCCAGCGCCCGTGCGCCAGGATCGACGAGGCCACGGCCACCGGCCGGCCCAGGTCGATCAGGCCGCGGCCCTGCTCCACGTGCAGTTCGAGGAAGAGGCCGATCCGGGCCAGGGCCTCCGGGTCGGCTCCGAGCCGCCGCGGGTCGAGCCCGGCCGTGGCGGCGGCCTCGGCCAGGGTGATGCCGTCGGCATCCGTCAGGGCGCGCGCCCGGTCGGCGTCGATGCCGCCGGTCAGGAGCCTCGAGCCCAGGCAGGCGATCCCGAACCGGGATCCCTCCTCCTCGGCGAAGACCAGCACCGCGCAGGGACGGGAGGGCGTGAAGCCGGATGCCTGCAGCCGGCCGACCGCCTCCAGCGCGCTGACGACGCCGAGCGGGCCGTCGTAGGCGCCGCCGCCCGGCACGGAATCCAGGTGGCTGCCGGTGACGACGGCATCCGGCCCCGGGGTTCCCCACCAGGCCCAGAGGTTGCCGTTGCGGTCCGTCTCGACCGCGAGCCCGAGACGCTCGGCGCGCAGGGCGAACCAGGCCCGCAACTCGAGGTCGGGCCCCTGCCAGAGTTGGCGCGAATACCCGCCGCGGCGGGCATCCCGGCCGATGTCGGCGATCTCGGCGAGACCGGCGAGGGTCCCGTGGGCCAGTTCGCTCACTCTGACTCCCACTCCCACATTGCGCACGTAACCGCTCGCGCGCCGCCGGCTCCGAGCCCGTGAGGGGTCCCACATCGACCCTCAAAGGGCTCGCGAAGGTCGATGTGGGACCCCTCACGGAAGAAATGAGCGAACAACCCCGCAGCCCCGACTGCCGGGCTCACTCCGACTCCCACATCGGCACGCGCAGGCCGCGTTCGCGGGCGACTTCTTCGGCCCGCTCGTAGCCGGCGTCGACGTGCCGCATCACCCCGGTGCCGGGGTCGTTGGTGAGCACGCGCTCGATCTTCTCGGCCGCCAGGGGGGTGCCGTCGGCCACGATGACCTGGCCGGCGTGGATGCTGCGGCCGATCCCGACGCCGCCGCCGTGGTGGATCGACACCCAGGTGGCGCCGGACGCCGTGTTCAGCAGGGCGTTCAGCAGCGGCCAGTCGGCGATCGCGTCGGAGCCGTCTTTCATGCCTTCGGTCTCCCGGTACGGCGACGCGACCGAGCCGGAGTCGAGGTGGTCGCGGCCGATCACGATCGGGGCACTGAGCTCGCCCGACGCGACCATCTCGTTGAACTTGATCCCGGCGAGGTGGCGTTCCTTGTAGCCGAGCCAGCAGATCCGGGCTGGCAGGCCCTCGAAGTGAACCTTCCCCTGCGCTTTCGTGATCCACCGGCGCAGGGGCTCGTCCTCGGGGAACAGCTCGACGATCGCCCTGTCGGTGGCCGCGATGTCGGCCGGGTCGCCCGAGAGCGCCACCCAGCGGAACGGCCCCTTGCCCTCCGCGAACAGGGGGCGGATATACGCGGGCACGAACCCCGGGAAGTCGAACGCGCGCGCACAGCCGCCCAATTGCGCCTCGGCCCGGATCGAGTTGCCGTAGTCGAAGACCTCGGCGCCGGCATCCTGGAAGCCCACCATTGCGGTGACCTGCTTCGCCATGGATGCCCGGGCCCGCTCCGTGAACTCCTCCGGCTTCGCGGCCGCGTAGGCGTGCCACTCCGCCACGGTGACGCCCTCAGGCAGGTAGGCGAGCGGGTCGTGCGAGCTGGTCTGGTCGGTGACGATGTCGATCGGAACCCGGCGTTCGAGCAGTTCGGCGAACACGGTGGCCGCGTTGCCGACCACGCCCACCGACAGGGCGCGCTTCTCGGCCTTCGCCGCGAGCACACGGGCGACGGCGTCGTCGAGGTCGGTCGCCAGCTCGTTGAGGTAGCCGTGCTCGACCCGGCGCCTCAGCCGGCTCTCGTCGACGTCGACGATCAGCACGGCCCCCTCGTTCATCGTGACGGCGAGCGGCTGGGCGCCGCCCATGCCGCCGGCGCCCCCGGTGAGGGTGAGGGTGCCGGCCAGGGTTCCACCGAACCTCTTGGCGGCCACGGCGGCGAAGGTTTCATAGGTGCCCTGCAGGATGCCCTGGGTGCCGATGTAGATCCAGGAACCGGCCGTCATCTGGCCGTACATGGTCAGCCCGAGCGCCTCGAGGCGGCGGAATTCCGGCCAGGTGGCCCAGTCGCCGACCAGGTTGGAGTTGGCGATCAACACCCGCGGCGCCCACTCGTGGGTGCGGAACACGCCCACCGGCTTGCCGGACTGCACGAGCAGGGTCTCGTCCTTCTCCAGCGTGGTGAGGGTGCGCACGATCGCGTCGTAGGCCTCCCAGCTGCGCGCGGCCTTGCCGGTCCCGCCGTAGACGACCAGGTTCTCCGGGTGCTCGGCGACCTCCGGGTCGAGGTTGTTCATCAGCATCCGCAGCGGCCCCTCGGTCTGCCAGCTCTTCGCGGTCAGCTCGGTTCCGCGGGCGGCGCGCACGGGGCGGGATTCGGACATCGGTGTCTCCTTCAGTGTTCGCGGAATGTTCGGGTTCGTGGGGCGTCGGTTTTCGTGGGCTCGTCGGTGAGGTCAGGACGGAGCGGGGAGGCGCTCGGCGCGGCCTAGGCCCGCCGACACCTGCCCGGCGGCGCGCGCGAGCAGGGGGCCGTAGCGACCGATATCGCCCGGCGTCACCCGGTAGCTGGGGATGACCAGGCTGAGGGCTGCGACGACGTTCGCTTCGGAACGAATGGGGGCGGCGAGGGCCGTGACATCCGTTTCGACGCCACGTTCGACGACGACGTAACCGGCCGTCGGGGTCTGCCTGGCGAGGACCTGCCCGGCAGCGGACCCGTCGAGTGGCACGGTGCGGCCGACCCAGTTCGCGTGGCGCACGGAATGGGTGCCCGGGGCGATGGCGATGTAGAGGGCGGATCGGTCGTGGCCCGCCACGCTCAGGTAGACGGATTCGCCGGTGTCGGCGACGAGTCGTTCCATGGCCGGGCGGCACAGCGTGACCAGCGATTCGCTGCTGAGCGACTGCGCGCCGAGCTGGATGATGCGGCTGCCGGGCAGGTAGGCCCCATCGTCGGTCTTGCGCACGAAGCCGCGGGTCTCCAGGGTGCGCAGCAGGCGGAGGGCGGTGCTCGGGGAAAGGTCGACCGCCCGGGAGCTCTCGGAGAGGGTGAGCCCGTCGCCGTCGCAGATCACCGCGAGCAGATCGAGGGCGCGCTCCACGGTGCGGGTGGATGACTCGGCCATAATGCTCCTTCGATGCGTTCTGTGTCATCCAGTAAAATACAGATGTCGTGCAATGGCAATAGCCAGACGGTGTTTCGGCCACCCGCGCGACATAATCGACTATGACGACAACCGCGCTGCTGGCCCTCGGGGCCGAGCAATACGTGCTCCTGACGACCTTTCGCAAGACGGGGGATGCGGTGGGCACCCCCGTCTGGATCGCGGCGGATGCCGACCGGCTGCTCGTCACGACGGGCGGCACCAGCGGCAAGGTCAAGCGCCTGCGGCACACCGAGCGGATCGAGCTCACCCCCTGTACCGCCCGCGGAGTCGTGACGCCGGGCGCGGCGACGGTCACCGCCCGGGCCCTCGTGCACACCGACGCGGAGACCCTCGCCGTGCTCGACTCGGCGCTGCTCGGGAAGTACGGCCTGAAGTACCGCGCCATCCGCGCCGCCCAGCGGCTCCGGGGATCGACCACGGAGTCCGTCGCCCTCGTGATCACAGCCGGGCAGACAGACTAGACGGCTGAGCAGTCGCTGAGCCGCAGCCGGTCAGTCGCCGAGCAGCACGCCGCGTTGAGCGAGGAACGGCCGGGCGTCGATGGCCGTGCCGTCGAGCCTGACCTCGAAATGCAGGTGGCAGCCCGTGGAGGCGCCCGTGCTCCCCACCCCCGCGATCACCTGGCCGGCGATCACGCTCTCCCCGACGCTGACGAACGTCTGCCCGTCAGCGATGTGCGCGTAGCCG
The DNA here is from genome assembly GCF_004403075.1 of Cryobacterium sp. TMT2-10. Lineage (NCBI taxonomy): Bacteria > Bacillati > Actinomycetota > Actinomycetes > Micrococcales > Microbacteriaceae > Cryobacterium > Cryobacterium sp. TMT2-10. The sequence goes on from NZ_SOGW01000012.1 coordinate 31,275, forward strand.
GTTTCGACGCCGTTGCCGTGGTCGATCTGGATCCAGTTGCCGTAGGTGCCCTGGGGGCCGGCGGCGGTGACGACGCCCGAGGTGGCCGCGTAGACGGCGGCGCCGCAGGCCGCGCTGATGTCGGTGCCACGGTGGAACGCGCTCACCCCGGGCATCGGGCGGTCGGGCCGGGGGCCGAAGCCGTCGGTGACGTGGCCGATGGCAGGGAAGGCCCAGCCCTGACTGCTGAGTTGGCCGACGTCAGCGCGGGAGAGTAAGTCGGGCAGGGTGGTCTGCTCGGGCGGGGCAGACTGCTCGGGTAGCGGCGTCGTCTCGAACGTGGCCGGGGCGCTCGCCGCGAGGGCGGACAGCTCGCTCGTCGCCGCGTTGAGGTCCGCCTCGGAGGCCTCCATCGCGGAGCGGGTGGCGTCCAGCGGAATGGTGCCGATCAACGCCTGCAGTCCGGCGTCCTGGTCCCGCAGTGACTGCGCGAGTTGGGCATCCGCTTGAACCCGCTCCTGCACCTTGCCCAGATTCGACGTCAGCCGGGAGAGGGTGTCCAGGGTCCCGAGCTGCTGCAGCAGGTTGTCCCCGTGGGCTTCGGAGAGCAGCAGGTCGAGGGAGGCGGTGCCGGGCTGCTGCAGCCGTGCCCGCACCAGCGTGGCCAGCGCCCGCTTGGACGCTTCGGCCCTGGCATCGGCCCCGACGCTGAGGTCGTGCGCGAGGGTCGCCCGGCCGGTGACGGCGTCGAAGTCGGCCTTGGCGGACGCGTAGGCGAGCCGGTTCGTGTCGTAGGCCGCCTGAGCCGTTTGCTGGCGTGCCAGAGCGGATGCGTAGGCCGCGGCGTGCACGGCGGCAGCCGTTCTCGACTCGGCGGCGCGCTGCGCGGCGATCGCCCTGGCTTCGGCAAGGGCGCGGGCGCTTGAGGCCGAGCCGGAGGGCTGTGCGGACGGGAGCGGCGCGGCGGCCGCCGGCGGGGCGGGCAGGGGCTGGG
>NZ_SOGW01000032.1:0-33669 GCF_004403075.1 Cryobacterium sp. TMT2-10
CCTGCTCATCCACGAACCACTCCTGGAACGCCAGAATCGAACGTGGAAAATCAGGTTTGGGCACACCTCACTCTAGCTGAGCTAAGCGGATACGCACTATCGATGTTATGCAGACGTCTGCATAACATCTAGCTCATCAATTCCGACCTGAAAAGCAGCGCCCTGGCCCACCTGCCCTCGGGCGTGTTCGCGGCCAACGCGGCCTGGCTCGTCCTGGCCGTGATCGCCTTCAACCTCACCCGCGCCACCGCCACAACCGCCGGCACCGGCCTGGCCCGGGCAACGACCGCGACCATCCGCCGAAAACTCATCAACATCCCCCCGAGGATCGCCTCGTCAGCCCGGCGGATCACCCTGCACCTGCCCGAGAACTGGCCCTGGGAAACCGGTTGGACCCGCCTCTTCGACCACGCCTTCGCACCACCCAGCCCCGCGGCAGCTCAGTTCACGCCGACGCGATCATGGACCGCATCGTCCACAACACCATCTGGGTCGAGACCGGCGGCCACAACATGCGAGAGCACACCGCCGGCCAGGTCACGGCATAAAGCCTCGCGCGGTCGGGCGTCGCTGGCCCCCGACCGCGCGACAGCCTGGCACCACCAGGCAATACCCGCGACCCCCGAAGGCAATATTCAACGACCCCCGAACCCGCAAATACTCACGCGGCATCGTTCGGCCGAACTCGAGGCTGAATTGGTACACATGAGTGTCGGTCCAGCCGAAGACGACCTGGAGCACCTGATGCACCCGGTCGAGGGTCAGGTCCGACGGAAGGGTGAGGCGGCGCCAGAGCGGGGGTGTCGCGCCGACCAGATCGACCCGGATGCGAAACTGCGCCGGAGTCGCGGGTGATTCCAGCAACGGCAGCGGGCGCACGGTCTGCGCGCCGCTGCCAAACCCGCCGCCGAACGGGTTCGTCATGGCATCCATGACGAACGCCAGGATGGCGAACCGCTCGGCTCGGGTCTTGTTTCCTGTGCGGGAGCACGAATCAGGGCCAGGCTTCTTGCTCACAGCCTTCTTCTTCGTCATCTCACCGAGTCTAGAAGGCGAAGGGTTCGCGGCAGAGATAATTATCGCTCGGGCCTAATCGAGCTGTAGCGCCAGTCGGAGTGCCTCGTCGATCTCGTCCATCTCGGCCCGGCTGACGTGGCCCACGAGGTTGCCCAGGCGTTCCGGCGCGACCGCAGCGGTCTGTTCGACGAGCACCTGCGTGCGTTCGCTGCCGATCTTGATTGTCGGCCGAAAGCTCTGGGGCCGGGCCGAACGGGAGGTGGGCACAACCAGAACGGTAGAGAGGGAAAGGTCGTCCGATTGAACGATGATGGCGTAGCGGACACCGGCTAGTTCATGGCCAAGGACTCCTCGCGGCGCGGTCAAGCGGTGGATGTCACCACGCACGCAGGTCATCCATCTCTGCAAGGACGGCGCGACTCTCGGCACGGTCGGCGTCGTCCTCCAACAGAGCGGCCGACTCGTATCGCATCTTTTCGCGCCGACGCAGGCGAGCTGCATCGACCAGCGCCTGCCGGATGGCCGTCGACACAGTCGATCCGTCTGCCGTCAGCTCGTCCAAAGCCCGCTGCGCGCGTTCATCCGTTCGGAAATTGATCACCGCCATAACGACATCATAAGACAGTGTGTAAGACGAATCCACTACAAATAAAGACCCCTACCGCACCCGCCGCAACCGGATCGGACCCTTCGCCGTCGAGGGATCGACCACCGTCCCGCCCTGCGTGATCTGCAGTTCACCGCGGGCGACCAAGCGGCGTGCGGCTCGGCGGGCCGGCTCCATGAGGTCGCACCACCCCTCGCCGCCGACCACTTTCGCCGCCTCGGAGGGGCAGATCGTGGCATCCTGCGCCCGCGCACCGAGCAGGGTGGCGATGCTCTCTTCAAGCCGGAGGTCGGTCGCGCTCACTCCGCGCCCGCGGCACGCGGCCGAGCAGTACTTCACCGAATCCCAGTTGTCGGCCCACTTCGCGCGCCACTCGATGCGCCGCCCACAGGAGGCGCAGGTCTTGTCCGCCCGGCCACCGGCGGCGTCCGGGTCGGCGGGTTTGCGTTGACGGTGGGCCATGCCTTCTATCCTGCGGGATTGCGGGGTCGAGCGGGGTCGAGCGCGGTCCGGCGACCGCACGTGACGAATCCGGCGCGCATCCGTCATATTAATGACGGATGCCACAGCCTGCGACCGCCCGGACCGCCCCAACCCGCAGGGCGATAGGCTTCCCGCACATGAACCCGAAGGAAACCCCGTGACGAGCACCGACCCCGCGAGTGCCGAACGACGGCGCGCAGCTGCCGTAGCCAACCGTGGCCGCAACGTCGAGGTGGACGGGCAGCAGTTCACCGTGCACTCCATGGCGAGCGCGTCGCGTGCGCCGGAGTCGGAGCACGAGTCGGAGGCGGAGCCCGAGCCGCCGACCTACCTGCTGGTGCACGGCATTGGGGCGTCGCACCGCTACTACCGGCGGATCCAGCAGCGCCTGGCCCTCACCGGGCACACCCATTCGCTCGACCTTCCCGGATTCGGCGGCACCCGCAAGCCCGGACGACCGCTCGGGATCGAGGAATACGGCGCCCTGCTCGGCCGGCTGATGGATCAACTCGAGGTGCCGCGCGCGGTCGTGGTCGGCCATTCGATGGGCGCCCAATTCGCCACGGAGCTGGCCCGGCAACGCCCGGATGCCGTCCCCCGCCTGGTTCTGATCGGCGCCGTCACCGATCCCCGCCGGGCCACGGCCGTGCAACAGGCGATGGGCCTGACCCGCGATGTGGTCAAGGAGCCGCCGTCGGGCAACCTGATCGTCTTCCGCGATTACCTCGAGTGCGGCCCGCGTTGGTTCTCCACCGAGCTCGTCCCCATGCTCGACTACCGCACCGACCTGGCCCTCGGCGACGTGCGCTCCCCCACCCTCGTGATCCGGGGCGCCAACGATCCCGTCTCGGGCAGCGCCTGGTGTGCGGCGCTGGCCGCCGCCGCGCCGGACGGGCATTTCCGGGAAATCGCGGGCCACCGCCACCTGGTGCACCACAGCGCCGCCGCGCAGACCGCCGCCATCATCGTGGAACACGCCCAGCGGCATCCGTCGGTCACCGGGCCGGCCCCACACACCGCGCAATCCACACACACCCAGCAAGCCCCACGCACACAGCAATCCCCCGGCACCCGGCCCGCCCCATGATTCGCCGTCTGCTGATTCGCCCTCTGCGCGATGCCCGATGGTGGATGCTCGACTACGTCTACGCGGTGAAGAGGCAGACCCGCGCCGCCCTCTCCCGCGCCCAGCCGGCGGACTTCCGCTCCGGGGCCGGCGCGCCAATCGTGATCATCCCCGGGGTGTACGAATCCTGGGCATTCATGCGACCGCTGATCCGGATTCTGCACGACCACGGGTATCCGGTGCACGTGGTGGCGGCGCTGGGCCGCAACCGCCGTTCCCTGGCGGATGCCGCCGCGACCGTCGCCGCCTACCTCGAGCGGGAGAACCTGACCGGCGTCATCATCGTGGCGCACAGCAAGGGCGGCCTGATCGGCAAACAGCTGATGACGACCCACGACCCCGACGGCCGGGTGAGCGGCATGACCGCGATCAGTGTCCCCTTCGCCGGATCCCGCTATGCGCGCTACCTGGTCGTGCCGAGCATCCGTGCTTTCGCCCCCACCAACGCCGCCCTGCACGACCTCGGCCTGGACCACCGGGTCAACGACCGGATCGTGTCCATCTACGGAGAGTTCGACCCGCACATCCCCGAGGGCAGTGAACTCGTCGGTGCCCGCAACATCCGGCTGCGCGTCGGCGGGCACTTCCGCATCCTCGGCGACCCGAGGACCGTGCGGGCTGTGCTCGACGCGGTGACGGATGCCGCGACGCCGGCGCTCTGACCCCGCGGGGTAGCTCGTCGGGCCGGCCTGGGCGCAACCGATCTCGCTCGGCGAACTCGGCCTAACTGAGGGAGAATGGAATCCTCATGAAGACTCTCCTCAATGTGATCTGGCTCGTGTTCTCGGGCTTCTGGCTGTTCCTCGGCTACATGCTGGCGGCCCTGACCATGTTCGTGCTCATCATCACCATCCCCTGGGGAATCGCGGCGGCGCGGATCGGTTTCTATGCGCTCTGGCCGTTCGGCAAGACCGTGGTCGACACACCGGGCGCGGGCGTCGGGTCGCTCCTCGGCAACGTCGTCTGGGTGGTGCTGGCCGGCTGGTGGATCGCCCTCGGGCACCTGATGTCGGGCATCGCGCTCTGCATCACGATCATCGGTATCCCGTTCGGGATCGCCAACTTCAAGCTGATCCCCGTGGCGCTGATGCCGCTCGGCAAGCAGATCGTCGACATTCCCTAAGCGGTCAATCGACGATCCGCTGGTCAGATGCTGACCGCGGGCTGAGGGGACCCAGCGCGCAGAATCGGCGCCGGAACCGAATTGTTGAGCGAATCCTGAACGATGGCGGCGCCGATCGGGCCGAGCAGCAGAAGCAGCCAGAACGCGCCGGCACGGCTGAATCCGGTGGTCTCCTGGACGCCCACGGCGAACTTCCACAGCCACCAGTAGCTGATGATGGGGAGAATGACCAGCCACGTCGTCGGGATCCTGCTGGGCGCGACGAGGTTGATCTCGTTCTTGGTCTTCGCGAACCAAACCAGTGCGTAGATGCCGAAGGTGACGAAGGGCAGGAGCAGCGGCGCTGCAGGACTACGACGTTTCATGTGATTCTGTTCCCCCTAAGATTGCACTGAGGTACCAGCGTGGCAGCCGTGCCCACAGGCCCCCGGAAGTTCGCGCCCCCAGTTCGGGCCGGCCGCCGACAGTGACACTCAGCCCACGCGACGGGCTACTCGTACACGTCCCGGCGATGGCCGACGGTGACCACGACCACCACGAGGATGTCGTTGCGAATGGTGTAGATAATCCGATAGTTGCCCACCCGCACCCGATAGCCGTCCCGTCCCTGCAGCGCTCTAGCCCCGGGCGGGCGAGGGTCTTCGCCCAGCAGGGCGATGGCGCCTTGTACCCGACCACGGTCCTGCGGATCAATGCGCGGCAAGGCTTTGACCGCTGCCGGGCGCAATTCGATCCGGTACTTGCTCACATCCAGCCGAGATCCGCTTTGACCTGCTCCCAGGGAATGTTGTCGCCCTCGTCGGCCATCGCCGCATCAAACGCCGCGACATCCTCAGCATCCTCAAGCGCTTCTAGCATTCGCGCGTACTGTTCGGGGCTCACGAGCACCGCAGCGACCTTTCCGCGACGCTCCAGGAAGACGGCCTCTGTGCTGGCCTGGGCGATCAACTCGGGTAGGCGCGCCCTGGCGTCGGTGACGCTCGACTTCGACATGCCCCAAATGTACATCAGCGTGATCGCGATGTACATGTGCGCACCACTAGTTCGGGTTGTGCTGCCTGACCGACAGTGACCCGTGACCGGGCGCGACGACACATTTCGCGGCGTAGATCGGGACTCCGCCGTGCTCCGCTGTCTGGGTGAGGACGAGGACCGCCGCTGCCGGCTCGATGTTCAGCAGTTTCGCTCGCGTGGGGCCAGCGTCGGTCGCGACGATCTGGCACACGCCGTTCGTGAAGACGTGGCCGTTGGCCTGCATGGATGCAAGGAGCGTGCGTGGTTCGGCGGCGAGCTCCGAGAGTTCGGATGCGATTCGCTCGCTCACATCGGTGAGGTAGCGCCCCGCGGGGAGATGCTCTTGAACGGTGGCAACGGGAACGCCATCCTGCAGCAAGACGCTCTCGCGGATCCAGGCGTTGGCAGCCGGGTCGAGGGAGAGCCGGTGGGACACGAAGTCCGTCACCCCTTCCAATTCGAAGCGCACCGGCTGGACAGTCAACGTCATGTTCGGGTCGGCCAAGGCGATCTCAAATGGCCGCAGCTGCTCCAGGCCGCCGTGCGGGATGGAGTCCGTGACGAATCGCCCCACTCCGCGACGGGTGACCAGTAACCCGTCTTCTTCGAGGAGCATCAGCGCCTCGCGTACGGGTGTGCGGCTGACGCCGAGCATTGCCGAGAGCTCTGTCTCCCTGGGCAGCATTTCGCCCAGCCGGAACACGCCAGAGCGGATTCCATCCGCGAGCCGGGTGTAGACGGCGACTCGAATCGGCTGGCCGACGGTGAGGTGGAGCTGCTGGTGCAAGAACGGGTGCGGTTCCAAACGGGTCGTCACGAGACCTCCTTGTCAACGCCGAACGTACCACATTTGATATGTGACCTGAGAGGTATAACCTCATACTTGAGAGACGAAGGAGTCAACATGAGTTCAACCACAACGAGGGCCGGATCACCGTCAACGACGAAGGTTCTGTATCCCCCCACGCGCAGCACTCCGCACATCGATCCGAAGGGGGTGGACATCGCCGAGACGATCCTCCTTCCGGGGGACCCGCTGAGAGCGAAGTTCATCGCCGAGACATACTTCGACGACATCCGCTGCTTCAACGAGGTTCGCAACATGTTGGGTTTCACGGGCACTTACCGAGGGCGCCCCGTGTCCGTGATGGGCACGGGTATGGGCATCCCCTCCATCTCGCTCTACAGCTACGAGCTGATCCACTTCTTCGGGGTCAAGAACCTGATCCGGGTGGGCAGCTGCGGCGCCATGCAGGAGAACATGGAGCTCTACGACGTGGTTATCGCCCAGGGCGCGTCAACCGACTCCAACTACCTGAACCAGTTCAACCTGCCCGGTACATGGGCGCCGCTGTCGTCGTACCGGCTGCTCGAGCACGCCAAACGGATCGCCGACGAGCGCGGTCAACGCACCCACGTGGGCAATGTGCTCTCGTCCGACCTGTTCTACGGCGCCGATCCCGACGCCATGGGGAAGTGGATGAAGATGGGCATCCTGGCCGCCGAGATGGAGTCGGCAGGGCTGTTCGCCAACGCCGCGGCCGCGGGCGTCGATGCGCTTGGCATCTTCACTGTCAGCGACCACCTCGTCACCAACGCCAGGACCACCCCCGAGGAACGGCAGACCGCCTTCACCGGAATGATCGAGATCGCGCTGGAACTGATCTGATGAGCACCGCGACTCACTCCCCGCGTCCGACCCAGGTCTTCACACCGACCCGGGCCGTCCCCATCCTGCTGTTCCTCTTCGTGTTTTCCCTAGTGCTGGACAATGGCTTCAAGTTCATGTCGCCGGCACTGGCACAGAGTCTCAACCTGCCCGTCAACACCGTCAGCCTGCAAGCCACTCTGACCGGCATCCTGATCGGTATCGGTGCCGTGGTCTACGCCGCGCTGGCCGACTCGATCAGCATCCGGAAACTCATCATTTTCGCGATCCTCGTGATGACGATCGGGTCGATCGTCGGCTTCGTCTTCCAGACCAACTTCTGGCTGATCCTGGTCGGCCGGCTGATCCAGACCGCCGGCCTGGCGGCCGCCGAGACCCTCTACGTGATCTACGTCACCAAGCATTTCAGGGGCGACGAGCAGAAGAAATACCTGGGCTTCAGCACCGCAGCCTTCCAGCTGTCGCTCCTGATCGGCACCGTCGGCAGCGGCTTCATCGCCACCTACATCGGCTGGGCGGCCTTCTTCCTGGTCACCTTGCTTTCCCTGCTGACCATCCCGGTCGTGCTCCGTACGGTTGCCGCTGAGGCAACGAATGAGGGCCACGTGGACGTGTTCGGGCTTTTCCTGATCGCGGTGTTCGCCACCGGCATCATCCTATTCATGCAGAACTTCAACTTGTTGTACCTGATGCCAGTCGTCGCGGGGCTGATTTTATTCATCTGGCACATCCGAACCCACGACAACGCCGTGATCACCATCGCGTTCTTCGCCAACGCCCAATACTCGCTGATGATCATCGTGGTGTTCGTCATCTACTCGGTCCAGCTGGGCTACACCTTCCTCTTCCCGTTCCTGGTATCCGACATCTACGGCTACAACCTCGGAGAGGTCTCCCTGCTGCTGATCCCCGGCTATATCGCCGCCGTGATAGTCGGCTCGGCCACCGGCAAAATCGCCCGGGTCCTCACATCCAAGCAGGCCATCACCACGGCGTTGATCGTGATCATCGCCTCGATGCTGATCCCGGCTCTGGTGGTGGACAAGTGGATCGGGATCTTCGTGATCTCGATGATCTTGTTCGGGATGGGCTTCGCGTTGATGTACGGCCCCCTCGTGTCGACCGCCATTGGGCGGGTGCCGGTCGAGAACTCCGGTATCGCCATCGGCTTCTACAACCTCACCATCAACATTGCCGTGCCGATCGGCATCGCCTACACCGCGGCCCTGATGAACCTTAAGCCCAACCTGCTCGGGGGCATCGCCGGCACCGATCAGGCGTCTTCTTACGGAACGGTGTTGTTGATTCTCGCGGCGGTCGCCGCCCTCGGCCTGGTGCTCTACCGCGTCTTCGTCGTTGTCCTGGAGCGCCAGGGCGAACCCGAAACCGCACCCGCACCCGCACCCACACCCGCACCCGCACCCGCACCCGTCACCAACTAAGGACACACCATGATTTCCGCCCCCACCATCCCCCTCAGCGCGGCCATCGTCGCCCAGCACATCGACCACACCCTCCTGAAGCCCGAGGCCACCGCAGCAGACGTGACCGCGCTCATCGCTGAGGCCATCCGGCTCGGCACCTATTCGGTCTGTGTCTCCCCGTCGATGTTGCCGCTGACCATCCCGGCCGGCGCCGATCTCAAGGTTGCGGTTGTCTGCGGTTTCCCCAGCGGCAAGCACCACAGCGCCATCAAGGCCGCCGAAGCCGCCCTTTCCATCGAGCAGGGCGCGGACGAGGTCGACATGGTCATCGACATCGGCGCCGTCAAGGCCGGCCGGTTCTCGGAGGTGCAGGCCGACATCGCGGCCGTGCGCGCGAGCGTTCCCGCACCGAAGGTGCTCAAGGTGATCATCGAATCCGCTGCGCTGACCGATGCCGAGATCGTCGGCGCGTGCCAGGCATCCGTCGCCGCGGGCGCCGACTTCGTGAAGACCTCCACCGGCTTCCACCCCGCCGGCGGCGCGACCGTGCACGCCGTTCGCCTGATGAAGCAGACTGTGGGCGACCGGGCCGAGGTGAAGGCGTCGGGCGGTGTGCACAGCTTCGAAGAGGCCGCGGCACTGATCGAGGCCGGCGCGACCCGGCTGGGTGTCTCCGGTAGCGCCGCGCTGCTCTCCGGCGCCACCCACGCCGAAAGCGCCGGGGGCTACTGACTGCCGGCCGGGCTCGCACCTTCCATCGTGTGCGAGCCGGGCTCGCACCTTCCATCGTGTGCGAGCCTGGCCCGCGAGCTCCTACCGGCTGGCCGAAACGTCGATCAGCACCTTCCCGACCACTCCGCTCTCGACCAGCGCATGGGCATCCGCCGTGTGCGCGAGGTCGGTGCGGTGCAGGGGCAGCCCCGACTCCTCCCCCACAGCAAGTGCGCCGTCGACGAGCGCCGCGTTGATGTCCTCGGCCGCCGCCCGAATCACGTCGGCACCCACCGTGTAGAGCAGCACGAACTGATAGCGCACGTTAAGGCTGAAGTGCTGGCGCACGTCGAGCGTCACCTGGTCGCCGCCGTTGTTGGCGTAGACCGCGATCGAACCACGATTACGGATGACGGCCAGGTCCAGCCGCGAATTCTGGGCTGGCGCGACCTCCACGATCAGGTCCACCCCCTCCGGTGCGATCGCCCGGATCTGTTCGACGACGTCCGGGTCGGTGTAGGTGAGCACGTGTTGTGCACCTGCCGCCGTGGCGAGCGCCGCTTTCGCCGGCCCGCTCACGGTCGTGACAACGGATGCCCCCGCCCACCGGGCCAGCTGGATCGCCGCGTGCCCGACCGCACCCGCTCCGCCGGCCACGAGCACCACCTTGCCGGCCAGTGCGCCCGGGTGCAGCCGCCGCGGTCCGTCTTCGGCCACCGTCAGCGCGCGGTACGCGGTGATGGCCGGAACGCCGAGGCTCGCGCCCTGGTCAAAGCTCGCATTCGCCGGCAGCACGAAAACGCGCTCCGCGGGAAGCACCGCGTGCTCCTGGGCCGAGCCGCTGTTCGCGCGCTGGTAGGCGGCGAGCGCCAGCCACACCCGGCCGCCCACCGAGACGTGCTGCACGCCGGAGCCGACCGCCTCCACGATGCCAGCGCCATCCTGGCCGGGCACGACGTCGTCAAACGCGAGCGCCTGGCCCGGTGCCGAGCCGCGGCGCGACTTCCAGTCGGTGGGGTTCACGCCGCTGACCACGATCCGCACCCGCACCTCGTCAGCTCCGGGTTCGGTCACCGGCCGATCAACGAGCTGGAGCACGGACGGGTCACCGGTCTGGCTGTACACAATGGACTTCATGTCAGGGGTAACACGAACAGCACCGCGATGTTTCCCAATCGGACGACTTCGCCTGGGAAATGGGCACCTACGCCACTGGCGCCTTAGTCGCAAAGTACTCATAGAGGCTCGACTCGATTGGGCTCGCCAGGCCAAGCGTCATGGAGACCACATCGTCCCCACTCTCGCCGGACATTTTCGTCTGGCGAGCATCCTGAGATTTGGCTGTGCCGAGATAGAAGAAGTCAGTTCCCTCTGCATCGTCTTTCTTCGCGAATACGTGAAGCGGGAGGCGATTCTCCACAATCGCCTTCACCTCGCCACTCGCGAGTGTTCGCCTGCTCCGCGTGTACCAGGTCAGGGTTGACGGGTTGAGGAACTCATCTTCATACTTCGTGCTCTCAGACACGTCTGACCCCTTGTGATAGGTCACAAAAATCGGGCAACTGTTCGAGAAGTAGTCGACTTTGTATCCGTAGATGGTGCTTTGCTGATTCGACTGCCAATTGAGCAAACGGCAGACGTCTTTGCGAGAGTAGCGTTGACCGATTTCAAGCTGCCCGCTCCACCTGTATCGGTGGCGCGCAAGATACAGTCCCGCGTCTACGACATCGCGAACGTGTATCTGGAAGAGCGCCCCTGCACCCCATGCCTCCGCGAATTTCTCGCTGAGGTAGTAGGCCCCATCGTGAAGAGAGACGATCGGGACGGCACCGAACTTCGTGGCTTCTGCTTCGGTGAAGAAAGTCAGGCTCAGTACGGCCAAGACGGAATTGAGAGTCGCCTGGTCGCTGGCCAGCCCGTTCCCGCCAAGCGCAGTTTGAAAGTGCTCAACCGTCACTCCGCCAGGATGCGACAGCAGCTTTTCGAGAAGAAGCAGCTCATGGGGCCGCTTTCCGTTGAGTAGCTCTCCGGAGAGGAACGTCAGAACCGCATCTTCGAAGGCGCCGGCCGATACATCCGTCGCACCGACCTTATTCAGGAATCTCCAATAGTTCTTCTGCTTAGTTGCAATGACCATCGGGTCGACGGTGTCGAAGCGGGCGAAGTCCATGAGTAGCGGCGATCGACCGAGGCGGTTCTTGAGGTCGACGAATGATTTTTTGAGGTTTGACATGCTGTCAAGAGTTGTAGTCGCCAGGGAAGCAAAAATCTTCTCTCTCGAAATCGCGTCAAAGTTCACGCTTGAGAGTCCAGCTATCGCTCCAGCTTCTTGCGCATCGATGATCTTCTTACGAATCGAATCCTTGTTTAGGGTGCTGTCACCGAAGAGCGCGATAGGGATCAGGTAGTTGTTGTCGTAGTTGCCAATGAAGTCGATCACCACGAGGTGGTCTTTGCCGGCGGCCTTGCGCAGTCCTCGCCCCAGCTGCTGAGTGAAAACGATGCTCGATAGCGTCTGTCGGAGCATGACCACCTGGTTGACAGACGGGATGTCGATACCCTCGTTGAAAATATCGACAGTCACGATGTAGTCGAGTTCACCCCGCTCCAGCATCTGCACAGCCAGCTCGCGCTCCTCGACCGAGTGTTTCCCGCTCAAAGCGCGAGTTCTTAGTTGCCGTCCATGGACAGCCCGATTGTTAAGAATTCCCGAGAGCTCAGCCGCTTCGGCATTCTTGCTGCAGAAGATCAACCCTTTGACCGGAACACCGGCGTGGCCATATTTTTCGATGGTCGACACGAGATGATCCACGCGTTCAGAAGCGACCAACCGGCTGAGGTCCGAGACCTGATCGATGACTTCGCCGGTCGACTTAATGTAGTCCGTGACGCCGTAGTAGTGGAACGGCGCCAACATGTCGGCCTCGAGCGCCTTCTGCAAACGAATCTCGTAAGGCACGTTGAAGTCGAACAACTCAAAGACGTTGAACTCATCCGTGCGCTCCGGAGTTGCTGTCATCCCGAGAAGGAATGCCGGCTCAAGGTAATCGATGAGCGTGCGGTAGCTCGCGGCGCCAGCTCGGTGGACTTCGTCGATAAGAACGTAGTCAAAGGCGTCAGGCTCAATCGCTCGAAGATTCTCTGGCCGAGAAAGCGACTGAATCGATGCGAACACATAGCGACGATCGAGCTCCTTCTTCGAACCAACAAACTTGCCGAAGTCGCTGTCCGGGGCACTGAGAACGCGCTTGAACTCATCAATCGCCCGGTCGAGAATCTGCTCTCGATGCACGACGAACAACATTCGTTCGGGCGCGTATGCCCGCACGTCGAGGGCGGAGAGGATTGTCTTTCCTGTCCCTGTCGCCGAAATTACAACGGCACGGCTCTCCCCGGCATCCCGCAACGTCTGAATCTCGGCGAGTGCTTCTACTTGCATTGAGTTTGGGAAGATCCTTCCCATTGGCAGCTCATCGCCGGGCAACTCGACCGATGTAGATCCCTGAAAGGCCTGGGGCTGTGGAGCCCACGTCAGTGCATATTCGTCAATCCATTTCCGCGTCAAGTTGGTCGACGCATCCATGTGTGCCTGCACGGCGCGCTTCAACTGCTGCACAATATCCCCATCAGGCAGGGCCGAAAAGCGCAGATTCCATTCCTGGTTCCTCAGCATCGCCGAGGCGGTCAAATTGGAGCTGCCAACGATCGCTGTGGTACTCGACTCCTGCTCGAATATGTACCCTTTTGCGTGGAACCCAGCAGCGGAGTCTGGATACACGTAGACATCTACGCCATCGAGGTTGAGGAGCTCACGGAACGCGGCAGGCGAGTTGAATCCGAGATAGGTCGATGTGATGATCGTGCCCATTCCTCGGTAGTCAAGGAGTGCCTGTTTGAGCAGGGCAATCGCGCTTGGCGTGATGAATGCGACCGAGAATACGAAGTTGCGCGATCGCTTGAGCTCGTCGAGGATCGCTTTCAGCATCGTCTGGCCGTTGGAATTAGATACAAGAGTGGGGTGGAAGACCTGGTCAGCCTTGACGTGTGAATTTAGGAATCCAAAAACGTTGTCGAGCGTTAGTTGACTGCGAATTTCCCTCAAGCCAAGAAGTCCTTCATCACGCGCGCGACTGCGGGGATGTCGGCGGGGGCCCAATCAAGCTGATCCAGCTCGGCAGCTTGCACCCAACGAATCTCCGAGTGCTCCGTCAGGCGAGGTTCCTTGCCGATCAGCGAGCAGTAGTAGGTGGTGAGGATGACGATGCCAAAGTCGTACTCGTGCTCGGTGGTTTCGATATGTTTGCCAATTTCGGCAGAGCAGAGCAACTCTTCTTCGAGTTCGCGGAGCAATGCTTGCTGCGGTGACTCGTTTGACTCAATCTTGCCCCCGGGGAATTCCCACATGCCGGGCAGCGACATTGTCGAGCTCCGCTGTGCCGCGAGGATTGTCTCCCCTCTGGTGAGGACCGCGCCGACGACTTCGATTCTTTTCTTCAAGTGCCTACTCCGTTACTTGGCCGTCGATCCGTGTGGCCAGCTTATCTAGCAGCGGTGAGCGGCTCACATCAGGTGTGGGCGAGGCCCGCCGCTCAGAGCAAGGTCAGTCCGCTGTTTCGCTTCCAACACGCGCCCCGCATATCAACTGCTGGCTCCTCAGCGGTCACGGCCTTTGCGGGTCGCGCTCGGTGGTCAGGAACGACCCAGCAGGGAGCTCAACCCGGCTTCGCTCACAACGGGAATGCCATAGTCGCGAGCTGTGCGCGCCTTGCCCGACAAGGAGTCGGGGTCGGCCGCGACGACCAGGCGGGACTTCTTCGTCACGCCGGCTCCGGGAACAAATCCGTGCTGCGTAAGTTCGGCGTGCCAATCGGCACGCAACCGCAACATCTCACCGGTGAGAACGACGATGTCGCCCACGGTCAGCGCGAAGCGCTCCGACGAGGCGGCAGCCACCTTCGATGTCCTGGCAACCGGCGGCGCCACCAGCGCAGTCGCAACCGCCGCGGTCGGAAGCCCGAGCAGCTGCGCCACGGTGACGAGGTCGGCTATTTCGGCCTCGGTGAGAACCATGTCAACCCAGGCGATATGCACGAGGTCGTCGAAGTAACGTTCGTGCAGGGCCGCACAGGTGGCGCGGCCGATGCCGAGGTCTTCGGCGAGTTGCACGAGCGCCTGCGCCTCGTGGGTTGAGAGTTCGCGGTCGAGTAGGGCGAGGTCAAGGAGGGCCAGGTAATCCAACTGCTCAGCCGGGCCAGCGAACTCGGGGAGCTTCACCGTGATCCGGTCGAGCCATGATGCGGCCTTGACCGGTCCGGCGGGGGCAACATCGTCGCGGGAAACCCACTCTGACGCCTCTCCCAGAAAGGGTGGCCAAGGCAACGCGGCGGCGCCGGCCACGCTGCGAGCCCAGCCCGGGGCATCCGGGGCCTCTGCAATGTAGGCACCCAGCAGCCTTGCGGTCGCTACGGCATCGGCCAGGGCGCGATGCGCGTCCACGAGAGGGATGTCGTACGCGGCACAACAGTCGGAGAGCTTACGACCGGAGCCCGGGAGGAACTCGCGCGCCAGCTGCATGGTGCAGAGCGCCTCCAGCTTCAGCTCAGCTTCATAGTCGAGCCGTTCCAGCTCCGCAAGCAGGAATCCAGTGTCAAACCGCGCATTGTGCGCTACCAGCACGCGCCCGGAGATGAGCTTGACGAGCTGGGGCGCGATCTGCTCGAAGGTCGGCGCCTGCATCACATCGGCCGCGCGAATGCGGTGGATGTCCTGCCTGCCAAGGTCGCGCCCGGGGTTGATCAGCGTGTCCCATCGGCCGGTGATACGGCCCGTTTCATCCACGTGAACGATTGCAACCCCGATGACCCGATGACTCGACTGCGCGAACAACCCGGTCGTTTCGAAGTCGATGACCGCATAGCCTTTGCCGCTGCCGGCCGTCACTTCGCTCGCATCCCTGTGCGCCGGGTGGCGGAGCCTGCCGGTCATCGGAGAGCTCCTGTCCCTATGATCCCGCCGTCTACCGCTGACACTCCAAGATAATCCGGGCTCATTCTCCAGTCCCCCAGCTGATTGCCGATCATTTCTAATGCCAGCCTAGGTGCGCCGACATTGCTACGAACGCCTGTGATCGGCCCAGCTGTCCCCAGTTGGGGGCACCGCGAATTGGAGACGAGACGGTCTCACCTAGGATTCAGACATGACCCGACGGATGGCCGACCCAGCGTTTCGCGACGACCAGATGAGCCGAATCCACGAGCCACAGGTAAGCGCGATCAACGCGCTCTGCGATCGCCTCATGGAGGAACTGCCCGGCTACTCCGTTCCGTACATCGCACCCCACTACGGAGCCTCGACGGCCGTCATCCTCGCACTGTCTTCGAACCCCGGCCCGCAGGCCGGCGGAGCCACGGGCTCAGGCATGTTGTCACGAGAAAACAACGACGGCTCGGCCGCCCGCATGGGCGACATCTACGAGACCGTTGGCCTCACCGACGACCAGGTCGTGCCGTGGAACGCGTACCCGTGGCACGTGCACGAAACGCACCCGAACGGCCTACCGAACCGTCTGATCGACGATGGGCTCGATGCACTCAAGCGCCTTCTCGACCTGCACCCCAACATCCAGTCCATCGTCGCCCATGGGGGCGACGCTCACCGGAGCGTTCGGCAGCTCGTGTCGAAAAAGCGATTCGGTGAGTACGCGGATGCCCGTGGGTTGAAGACCTGGAACACGCGCCACACCAGCAACCGGGCATTCATTCTGCGCGAGCCGGAAAAATCCATCGCTCTCGAGGGCGTGTGCGAGGTCTACCGCGAAGCGATGGTGCACGCCGGGCTCACGCCACTCTCCGCCGGCAAGTTGGACCTGCCCGTTCCAATGACCGGCCCCGAGCTTCGAGCGGCCGCTCGGGACGAGTTGCTTCCTCTGCTACCGGGTGCGGTCGAGGCCGAGGCTCGGATCAGGGACTATGTCCACGCGCTGCCGCCGCAACGGAGTCAGCGATTGCTGGTTGAGCTTCTCTCTCGCGATCTGATTTCATAGGCCAATGAATGTCCCGTTTTCGTGACACCGCGGCATGTGAAGCTGGCCGGTCGCCACGCCGCGTAGCGGACGGCAGCCGTGCCTCGCGGCGATCTCGAGGGCTTCGTCAATGTCGTCGACTGAGAAAGTCGTCGACTGAGAAAGCGACGCGACGCATGCCAATCGCGAGTGGGGTTCGTCTCAATTGCATCGGGGGTGGATGTACTCGAAGAGTTCCGCTGGCGTTGACGCTCATCAGTTGATGATTTCCCCTCGCTCGGTCTCGCGGAGTGCTGTGAGGCGGTCCTTCCATGCCTGTAGCGCCTCGGGCGTCTGTCGCGTCCAGGCGGTGATTTCTCCGAGGACCCTGAGTGGGGCACTGCTCCGGTACGACCGGGTGGGGTTGCCGGGGAACTTCTTATCGGTCACATTCGGGTCATCCTCAAATGCCCCGGTCGGCTCGACGGCGTAGACGCGGGGGGCGCCGTCGCCCGCCGCGAGTTCGGCAGCAAGTCCAGCACCATTCGGAAGGGCGGTGAAGTAGACGTGATTCATTACGACTTCGGGACGATAGTTAGACCTGAAGCCCGCTCTCAGGAGGTCACCGTCCCGGAGATCGGCTTTTGTGCCGTGAAAGAACGGACCCTCGTCCAGCGGTTGAGTCACTGCAGCATCGTAAGCCGACGACATCCGTGCATGAAACTACCCCGTCACCACGGGCCGCCCGTCAGGATGGCGCCGAGCACGGACGGCAGCAGCTGCGACGCGCCGAAGGCGGTTGCGCACAGCGCAAGGGTGCCGACGAAGCTCCACACTCTCCGCCGCGTGCGCGCCGCGAGAACCTCGGCATCGAGCGAGGTGAAGCGCGCCAGCACGTTCTCTGTCGGCGGGAACACCGGGGCCGGCCACGTGGCCGGGTTGTCGATGATCGTGGCGAGCTCCGCCAGGTCACCGGCGTTGAGAATCACGGGACGCTTCAGGAGCCAGCGTCGCAGGGCGGCGTCGGTGGCGACTTTCACCTGTTCCGGATTCACCTTGACGGTCAACGACTTGGGGTTGACCAGGGCGAGCACGGGTTGCGCGGCCGGGAGCAGCGGCATCCGTTCTCTCAGCAGTTTCGTGACCCGCCGGCCTCGTATTCGGCGTTGCGGATGTAGGACTGCTTCTGGCCGGATACCATCAGACCTCGGCCGGCGACCCACACGGTTTTGCCCGCGTGGTGCTTCGTGTTGATGGTAAAGATGCCGCCAGGGCCGATGACGATGTGGTCGATGTCCGAGCCCTTCTTGCCGATGGGGAGGGCGTGGAAAGACGTCCACTGTGGGGGCAGGGTCGCGAGGATTTCGCCGACCACGTTCTCGCCCTTGGCGTCCAAATACCAGCTGACGCTGTCGGCGCGCAACGGAGAGTTGCCGCAGAACCGCGCGAAGGTGGTGCGTGCTGGCGTGCTGCCGTGCTGCCGCAGCAACTCCTCGCTCACCGCCTGTGCCGCGAACTCCCGGATTTCTTCGCCTGCGAGCCTGAGCCGAAGCCGGTCAGCCGTTCACCAGCGTCGTGAGGGGTCCCGAATCGACCTTGGTTTACCTGCGGAAGGTCGATTTGGGACCCCTCACAGGCGACGGTCACCATCAAGCCGGTTGGGCGTGCCGGTCACAGGCGGTCGTGGATGAAGGTTCCACCCACGACGGTTGCCATCACGGCGATGTCTGAGATCTCCTCCACCGGGCTCAACAGCGGGTTCCGGTCGAGGAACACGAAGTCGCCGAGCTTTCCGGGCCGGATGCTGCCGCGGAGCCCGGCCTCGCCGGTCGCCTCGGCGGACCCCAGGGTGTAGGCGCGAAGTGCGGCCTCCACGCTGATCCGTTCCCCGGGGCCGTAAACCTGGTCGCCGCCGTAGCGCCGTTCGACGAATGCCTGGATATTGGGCAGGACGGTCCCCGACGTCACGGGCCGATCGGAGCTGCCGGGGAGCGGTATGCCGGCTGCGATGAGCGATGCCGCCCGGTAGGACTGGTGTACGCGTTCCTCCCCGAGCGCCCGCGCCATTTCGGCGCCGAACGCGGGGACGAAACCGGGTTGGGGAACGACGACGGCGCCCACCGCCGCGAGGCGGGCGAGCTGGGCATCCGTGATGACGCCACCGTGCTCGATGCGGTTCGGGACGGAGCGTGGGCCGTAGGCCTCCCGCGCGAACTCGAACACCTCGAGGGCGAAGTCGATGGCTTCGTCACCGATGGCATGCGCGGCGATCGACCAGCCGGCGCGATATGCGGCGAGGATTCTCTGCCGCATCTCCTCGACATCCCCCTGGAAGTAGCCGTGGTTGTCCGACACGCCGGCGCAGTAGGCCTCGGACATGGCGGCGGTCAGGCCCAGCAACGAACCGTCGAGGAAGACCTTGGTCGGGCCGATCTTCAGAAAATCGTTGCCGAAGCCGGTGCGAACACCGAGATCGAGGCCCAGTGTCATGTTGTCGTCGCGGTGACCGCTCATCTCGTGCAGGGCATCCAGGGAGACCATCAGTTGCGCCCGCGCTCGAAGCACGCCCGTCTCGAGCGCCGTCTGGTAGGCGCCGAGTTCGAGGGGACTGTGCCCGATCCAGCCTCCGGCGATCCCGGCCTCCGTGAAGCTCGTGATGCCCTCCGTCGCATAGACCTGGGTTGCACGATCGATCGCGCCGACGATGCTGCCCTGGGAGTACGGGAGGAACAAGCGCTGCACGGCCTGCTGCGCGCGTTCCTCCAGCAAGCCGGTGAACCGACCCCGTTCGTCGCGGACCGCCACGGCGCCGGCCTCCTCGCGGTAATCGGCTGCGAGGAAACCGGCCAGGCCGAGCGCCGTGCTGTTGACGATGCAGGCGTGGCCGGAGTTGTGCCGAATGTAGATCGGGTTTCGCGGAGCTATGGCGTCGAGCATGTCGATGTCGGGGTAGCGTCCCCCGAACTTTTGGTGATTGAAGCCCGAGGCGACGACCCATGCGCCATCCGCACTCTCGCCGGCGCGACGCTGCAGCGCCGCGTAAACGTCGTCCATGCTGCTCTGGACGCTGAGGTCCACCTCGGTGAGCGACAACCCGAACCAGGTCGTGTGGCAATGCACGTCGTTGAACCCCGGCAGTACCGTCAGGCCGGCCGCGTCGACCTCCCGATCGGCGGTGGCCCCGTCGAGTTCCTCCCCCACTGCGACGATGCGGCCGGCTGACACTCCGACCGAGCGGGCGGCGGGCCGGTCCGCATCCATGGTCAGAATGGTGGCGTTGCGGATCAGAAGATCCAGCTTGCGTTCAGACACCGGCGACCTCGGGGACCTCGGGGACCTCGGGGACCTCGGGGACCTCGGGGACCTCGGGGACCTCGGCGGCTGTTTCGGGCACGAGGGCGACGAGGGTATCGGCGACCAGTCCCGGCCGAGGAGAGCCCTCGATCTCGACGACGTAGTTCACACCCGCCAGCACCAACCCCGATTTCGCGGACACCGAGGTCAGCGTGGCTCGCGCCCGAATGCGGGAGCCCACGGGCACAGGGGCGGGAAACCGCAACCGATCGATCCCATAGTTGATGATGTCGGACACGCCGTCGACTCGGTAGAGCTGACGGGCGAACATGCTCAGCAGCGAGACCGTGAAATAGCCGTGTGCGATCGTGACGCCGTAGCGAGAACCGCCCGCGAACGCGGGGTCGCAGTGGAGTGCCTGCCAGTCCTGGGTGACGTCGGCGAAGGCATCCACTGCCGGCTGTTCGACGGTCATCCACGGGCTGGGGCCGAGTTCTTCGCCCACCGACCCGATGAGGTCGTGGGTGGAGGAGAACACGCGCAGCGGTGCCGAGTCAGCCATGCGGGCCCCCGGCGACGTACAGGACCTGGCCCGAGACGAAACCGGAGCCCTCCCCGGCGAAGAACGCGACGGCGTCGGCCACGTCTTCGGGCGAGCCCACGCGCCGCACCGCCGTGGCCACCGCCGCGCTGGCCTGCAGCTCTTCGAAGGACACACCGATTCGTTCGGCCGTGGTGCGGGTCATGTCGGTGGCGATGAATCCGGGAGCCACGGCGTTGACCGTGACCCCGAACGGGCCCAGTTCCCAGGCCAAGGTCTTCGTGAAACCCTGGATGCCGGCCTTGGCTGCGGCGTAGTTCGCCTGGCCTCGGTTGCCCAGGGCGGAGGTGCTGGACAGGTTGACGATGCGCCCCCACTTGGCTGTGACCATGTGCTTCTGCACGGCTCGGGACATCAGGAACGCTCCGCGCAGATGCACGTTGAGCACCAGATCCCAGTCGTCGGCGCTCATCTTGAACAACATGTTGTCGCGCAGGACCCCGGCGTTGTTGACGAGGATCTGTGGTTCACCCAGGCGCGCGACGACATCCGCCACCGCCTGGTCGACTGAAGCCTCGTCGGCCACGTCGACGGCGACGGCAATCGCGTTGGCGCCCGCGCCGACCAGCTCGCGCACGGTGGATTCCGCGGCCGCCAGGTTGCGGTCGAGTACGGCCACGGCGTTGCCCTCCCGGGCCAAGCGCGCCGCGATCGCGGCCCCGATTCCCTGCGCTCCCCCGGTCACTATGGCCACGTGTCGTTCATTCTTCATGATCGTTCATCCCATCTTTTTGAGCGGTCATTACCGTTTACCTGAGCCACCGTTTACCGGAGCCTCTCGAGGGCCAGGGCCATGCCCTGGCCTCCGGCCACACACATGGCCTCCAGCCCGAACTGGCGATCGTGCACCCGCAGTGAGTGCACCAGCGTCGTTGCGATGCGTGCGCCCGTCATGCCGTAGGGATGCCCCAGGGCCAGGCTTCCGCCGTTGACGTTCACCCGGCCGGGATCGATGCCGAGATCTCGGACATTCGAAAGCACCTGCACGGCAAAGGCCTCGTTGATCTCGACTTCGTCGAAATCGGCGACGGACATCCCGAGTCGCTGAAGCAATGTGCGGATCGCCGACACCGGCCCGGTGCCCATGATCTCCGGCGAGGTGGCGGAGACACTCGTGCCGAGGATGCGCGCGAGCGGCTGGATGCCCAGTTGCTGCGCGCGTCGGTCCGACATGATGACGAGTGCCGCCGCCCCGTCGTTGAGAGGGCAGCTGTTGCCAGCGGTCACGGTTCCCCCGGGGCGGAATGCCGGCTGCAGGGCCCCGAGCCCGTCCAGGGTCGTCCCGGGCCGGGGGCTGTCGTCGGCCGAGATGACCTTCCCATCGGCTCGACGGTACGGGGTCACTTCCTCGGCCCAGAAGCCCCTCGCGTCGGCGGCCGCCGCGAGGGTTTGGCTCCGCAGCGCGAACTGGTCCTGGTCGTGCCGGCTGATCCCGGAGAGGGAGGCGACGTTCTCGGCAGTCTGACCCATCTGGATGTACACGTCGGGGAGTTGCCAGTCGAGCCGTGGATCCGTCCAGGGTTCGGCGGTCTCGGCCCGGTGTCTCGACCTCGCCGCCGCCTCCTCGAAGCGAGGGCTCCGCGAGCCGGGGAGGTTGTCGACGTCGGTCAGCGCGAAGCTCGAGATGGATTCCACTCCGGCGGCAATGAAAACGTCACCCTCACCAGACCTGATGGCGTGGGCGGCCGACCGGATGGACTGCAGCGACGAGGCACAGAACCGCGACACCGTCAGCCCGGGAACCGTGTCCCAGCCCAGTTGCACGGCGATGACCCTCGCCAGGTTGCTGCCCTGAAGGCCACCGGGTACACCGCAGCCCAGGATGATGTCCTCGACCTCCCGTGGATCGAGTGGCGGCACGGCCGCGACGGCGGCCTGGATGGCGGCGACGGCGAGGTCTTCCGGTCGTTCAGTGGCGAAGCTTCCCTTGAAGGCCCGCCCGATCGGTGTGCGCGCGGTGGCGACGATGACCGCTTCAGGCATGGGTGCCCTCCCGCCTCGGGGAGAAGCTATTTGACGGCGCGGTTGGCCTTGCCGTCGGGAACCCGGATGGCCCAGATCTCTTCAACCAGCGAGTGGATGTCGAGGTGATTCTCCGGTTCGGTCCAGGTCGGCCGGCCGTCGCAGCCGCGGAGGAGCGCCGCGGCGAGTTCCACGTGGATGTCGGCGATTTCGTCGGGCGAGTGTCGGCCGTCCACGGAGTACCAGCGCGCGACGCCGGAACACATTTCGAGAAGCGCGATTCGTGCCGCGCTTTGATCGGGGACGGTGAAGAATCCGGCTGCGACACCCTCGGCGATGGCATCAGCCCAGAATTTCTCGTAGGAGTCGCGCTGCTGAATGATGAGCATGCGATCGTCCGGCTCGAGAGCGCTGACCTGGTTGTCGACCACATTGGAGGCGTCGCGCCGGAGCGCGTGGGTGATGACGTGCATCCGCACCAGGCCGGCGAGTCGGATGCGCACGTCGTCTGATTGGGATTCGATGACGCGAGCAGCCAGGAGCAGGCGATCGAGGGCGTCCTGCATGATTTGAAAGAGCAGACGCTCCTTGGTTCCCATGTAGTGATAGAGAGTGGCGCTCGACAAATTTGCGCCTGCGGCCAGATCACGGATGCCGGTGCCGTGGAAACCGCGAACGGCGAACAGGTGCACCGCCGACTCGAGCAGTCGCTGGTGGGTGTCGTTGATTGCGGGGCTGTCCACCGATCGAACGAGGGGCTCTCGACCGAGGGGTTCGACTGAGCTGGACACGGAGACTCCTCTATTTTCGAACTGCACAGGCGGCCGCTCGGATGATCGTATCCTGCGGTGCCCGATGTCTGTCCTGATTGCGCCCCACGGATGCGGGCTGCTTCTTCATTCATGCCAGCGCCCCTCCTTCGAGTCCCAGGCGCCGCGGAGCGATCCGGCCTGGGTCAGCTCGTGTTTCGCGACTCGTTCCGAGACGGTGCGCGGCAGTTCACGCTCGACCCGCCAGTATCTCGGAACCTTGAAGTAGGCGAGTTCGGTCGCGCAGCTCGCGGACACGCTGTCGATCAGGTCCACCGCGGAAGGGGCCGGGGCTGAAGGCACGAGGTAGGCCAGCACCTCCTCGCCTCGGAGCTCGTCGGGCACGGCGACGACGGCCGCCAGCTCCACACCGGGGTGGAGGACGAGGACCTCCTCGACCTCGATCGCGGAGATGTTCTCGCCGCTTCGCCGGATCATGTCCTTCGTGCGGCCGCGGTAGTAGAGGCGTCCGAGCTCGTCTCGCTCGGCGAGGTCGCCGGTGTGGAACCAACCGCCGCGGAAGGCCCGCTCGGTCGCCTCGGCATCCTCGAAGTAGCCGGTCATCAGCCCCGCTCCGCGCAACAGGAGCTGCCCGGTTTGGCCTACCGCGCAGGGGGCCCCCGAGTCGTCGACGACGAGGGCCTCACGATGGGATCGAGGCCGCCCGAGGCATCCGGAACCCAGCAACTCGTCGTGTTCGTCGACGTCGACGAACAGGTCGGCGCCGGTTTCGGTCATCCCGAACGCTTCGTACCACGGGGCGCCCCAGCGCTCTTCGAGGGCCCGGTGAATAGAGGCCGGGATGGCAGAGGCCTGCACCGCGCGAACGCGGTTGTTCCGGTCCTCGTCGCTCGGCGGCATCTTCAGCAGCAGCGTGGGCATGAGGCCGAGGCAGTAAAAGTAGGTGACCTGGAACTCTCGCACGCTCTGCCAGAAGGTGCTCGGGTGGAACCGGTCCAGAATGACCAGCTCGACCCCGGCGAGAAGTGCGCTCGCGACGTTCCACTGCGGATCGATGTAGTGGAACGGCTGCACGGTGAGCATCACGTCGGCATCCGTCAGGTGCGGGAAGTCGTGTTGGAGCGTCCAGGCGATCGACAGCCAGTACTCGTGCGGGAGAACACACCCCTTCGGCTTGCCCGTCGTGCCTGAGGTGAACTGGATGTTCGACGTGTCCCCAGGTTTCGCCTGGTCGAGTGGAGCCGCGGGCTCCCGCGGCGAGTCCCCTGATCTCCAACCGAGCAGAAGTCCCTCGAGCGAGAAGACTTTCTCGAGCAACGGGCACCGTTCCGCTACCTGCCCGGCCAGGGACAGGAACTCCTCCACCGTCAGGAAAGCCGTCGCCCCGGCGAGGGACGCGACGTGCGTGGCGTCGGTAAGACGGTAGTTCGTGTTCATCGGCACAACGATGGCGCCCAATCGCGCGAGAGCGAGCCAGGCCGCGGGGAACTCCAGTGTGTTCTTCGCCATCAGCACCACACGGTCCCCGGCGCCGATCCCGACCGCCGAGAGCTCACCGGCAAGGTATCGGGTGACGGCCTCGACCTCGGTGAAGGACAAGGTCTCGCCGGTGGCCCCGAACCGCCACGCGGTCCGATCGGCCCACCGCTCGGCCGCCCGGGTGATCAGGTCGCCGAGGTTGCCGACTCCGTCGATGTGAGCGTCCGCACACACGCCCTGACTGCCGGCCGCCCGAACGAGGTCGTCGCCTGAGTCGATCACTGACCGCTGCCCGCCGGCCTCGACCCCGTGGTGGCGAACTGGTCGCGGGCATCCGCGGCGTCTGCGGAGTCACCGGTCAAGAGGGCGTTCTGGATTTCGAGTTTCATCGCCGTTTCGACCTGCGGGCGAACGGCGCTCTCGAACGCTTCCTTCGCGAGCGAGAGGGCGCGGTGGGGCAGCGCCAGAAGACGTCGGGCAAGTTCTTCCGCAACGCGCAGGTGGTCACCGGGCGCTGTCACTCGGTTGATCAGGCCGAGCGACTTCGCCTTCTCGGCACCGAACGTCTCACCGAGCAGGATCAGTTCCTTGGCCATCGGCAGCCCGACGGCCTGAGGGAGAAGGTAGGAGATCCCCCCGGTGACGGACAGGCCCACCGAGACCTCCGGGAATCCAAACTGCGTCCCCGCATCCGCGACGATGAAGTCACAACTCAGGGCGAATTCCATTCCCGCGCCCAGGGCGTAGCCATGGACGGCCGCGATGGACACGGTGGCCGAGTCGCGCAGCAGTCGAGTGATGCCCTGCAGCGCGTGAAGGTGCTCGAGGGCTTCCGGCGAATCCGGGGGAAGCGTCTCTGCCTTGAGGTCATGCCCCGCGCAGAACGCCCGCCCGTCGCCGGAGATCACGGTGACCAGAGCGTGTTGCGCTGCCGCCTGGTCCAATGCGCGCTTGAGATCAGCAACGAGCTGGGGTGAAGCCGCGTTGAGCCGCTCCGGCCGGTGCAGTCGAATAAAGGCGATCTGGTCCGCCATTTCGAATGTCGCGAAATGCGTGGGTACGTCAGTGCCGGTCACGTGTTCATCCTTTGTCACGTCGTGTGTGTGAGTTGTCCGATGGTCTTGCTGCAACGGCTCAGCCATCGGCCTGCAACTTGCTGAGAAAGCTTCTGGCTCGGTCTGATGCCGGTGCGTCCAGAACGATCTCCGGCGGCCCTTCTTCGGCGATGGCCCCATCTGCCAGGAGCACGACATGGTCGGCAACCTGCCGGGCGAATCTCATCTCGTGTGTGACCACGACCATGGTCATGCCTTCGTCAGCGAGTTCGCGCATAACTTGCAGCACCTCACCGACCAGCTCGGGGTCCAGGGCCGAAGTCGGCTCGTCGAACAGCATGAGCTTCGGCGTCATCGCCAACGCACGCGCGATGGCGACGCGCTGCTGCTGACCGCCCGAGAGGGCGCTCGGGTAGCTGTTCGCCTTCTCACCGAGACCCACCCGGAACAGCAGCTTCGCGGCTCGATCATGCGCCTCGCTCTTAGACCGCTTGCCCACAACGACCTGCGCCATCGTGATGTTCTCCAACGCCGTGAGGTGCGGAAAGAGGTTGAACGATTGGAAGACCATGCCGACGTGCTCACGCATGTGGTTCAGGGAACGCTCCCGGTATTCGAGACGTACTCCGTCGATTTCGACGGTGCCCGACGTCAGGCGTTCCAGGCCGTTGATACACCTGAGCAGGGTGCTCTTGCCCGCGCCGGATGGGCCGATCAGCACGGCCACCTCGCCCGCCCGCACTTCGAGATCGACGTTATTGAGGACGACGTTGTCCCCGAACTTCTTTGTGGCTCCGGTGATCCGAACCCGTGGCTGACCATCAATTTGAGTCATTGTTCTAACCTCGCTTCTGGAAGTAGCGTTCGACCTTGCCGGCGAAGAATGTCATCGCGCCAACCATTGCCAGGTAATAGAGGCTGACGATCGCGTAGTAGGTGAGTGGCTGGAACGTTGCCGCGGACAAGCGCTGCGCGGTCATGAAGAGTTCATCAACGGTGATGAAGGATGCGACGGCGCTGTCCTTGAGGGACACGATCGCCTGGTTCACCAGCGCCGGGACAACGACGCGGAGAGCCTGCGGTGCGACCACCCTGCTCATGGTGGCCACCCTGCTCATGCCTAGTGAACGAGATGCCTCGACCTGGCCGTTGTGAACGGAGTTGATGCCCGAGCGGAAGATCTCAGCGACGTAGGCGGAGCTGTGCACGCTCAGCCCGATTGCCGCGGCCGTGAAGGCATCCACTTTGAAAACGGAGACGATGCCGAAGTAGATGACGAAGAGCAAGGCGATGAGGGGTATCCCTCGGACGACGGCCAGATATCCGGTCGCGAACCGTGAGAATGCCGGGATGCTGCTCATCTTCATGGCCACGATGATTGCGCCGAGGATGACCGAAAAAACGAGCGTGAGTGCGGTGAGGCCAATCGTCACCGACAGGCCCTTGAGCAATGCTGGCGAACTGGCAATCAGGGCGTTCAGGAATTCCAATGGGTCTGCTTTCGTTCGGTGCGAGAGAAGAAACTGGGTTGCTGCCCGGTGGAGGGCAGCAACCCCACTTCTGCTAGCTGATGTCGGTCGCGAACCACTTCATGCTGATTTTTTTGTAGGTGCCGTCGTCGTGCATCGTCTTGAGCGCAGCGTTGATCGCGCTGAGGAGCTTGGGGTTGTCCTTGCTCACCGGGATCGAGGCGACGTCGGGGAAGAGGACGTCGCCCACAGCCTCGGCCTTGAGTCCGGCAGACTTGGCGAGGAACCGGCCCATGAAGCCCTGAGTGATGACAGCGTCAACACGGCCGGCCTCGAGGTCCCTGAGCGCATCGATGTCGGCCTGGTAGGTCTTGACCTCACCGACGCCGTCGAGGCCGTGAGCGAACTCTTCAAACGTCGTGCCCAGGGCCACTCCCACCTTGGCATCCTTGAGGCCGGTCACATCCTTGATCGAGGACCCCTTGGCCACGAAGAGCTGGGCGCCGGTGGAGTAGTACGGGTCAGAGAAGTCCACCTCCTTCTTGCGCTCATCCGTGCTCGCCATTGAGCCGATGATGGCGTCGTAGCGGTTGCCGACCAGGCCGGCGATGAGGGTGTTGAATGCGCCCGTGACGGGTGCTGCCTCGAGGCCGAGCTCTTTGGCCACCGCGGTGCACACGTCGACGTCAAAGCCGACGAGCTTGTTGGACTCATCGTAGAAATTGAAAGGGCGGTATTCGCCACTCATTGCGCAGGTCAGTTTTCCTGAAGCGACGACACTGACGGATTTGGGCTTGTCGGCGGCCGAGGCCGCGTCCGCGCCCGCGGCGGTTGGAGCGCAAGCGCTCAGGGAGACGAGCAGAGTGGCGGCCATCGTCGCGCCGAGGATGCGGCGGTGCATCGCGGAGAGTTGGTGTCGCTTGGTCATGGGGTCACTACTTTCTGTCCAGGTGCAGGGGGAATAGAGAGGAAAGCCGTGCAAGGGTCTAGAACGTATTCTTCGATCGATCGATCGATCGAATCAAGGGTTGATTTACCATATAGTCGAAATACGGTTCCGGCAAGACAAATTTTTCCGGGCCCCGAACCGGAGGAGTGCCATGACTTATGAAAACCGTTTCGACCTGTCGCTACGCTGGGCCGACATGGACGTTTACCGCCACGTGAACAATGTCGAGTTCTTCCGCCTCCTCGAAGAAGCCCGCGCTCGACTCTTCCTCCGGTCGGATGACGCATCCGAGATACTGGCCGGCGGCATCGTCGTAGCGAGTCAGCGCCTCGACTACCTGCGCCCGCTCCCTTATCGCACCGACCCCGTCACAGTCGGCCTGACCATAGCCGCGATAGGGCGGTCTTCCTTCACCCTGGACTGCCGGGTCTTCGACTCAGGTGAAGGCGCGGAGGATCGTGTGTACGCAGCCGGCTCGGTGGTGATGGTTGCCTTTGATGAGCAGGCGGAGCGGCCGCGTGCCCTGCAACCCACGGAGCGCTCCTGGCTGGAGCGTCGGAGTCAGACTGCCTGACCCAGGACCCGTTCGACACTCGCGGCCGGAGCGAGTCGCCGGCCGGTCCGGCTGTCAGGAAGAGGCCCTCGATCTGCGGCGGCGATCGCCAGGGCCATCAAGGACCTCGCTGCATATTGGGCCGCCGGAAGTCGGCAACGGCGCCGCAGCCATGGCGGACGCCAGGGCGGTGCGGTTTTCAGCCTGACGGGTCCCAAATCGACTTTCAATCGCCTCGGGAAGGTCGAGTTAGGACCCCTCACGGCGGGCTGAACGGATGCCTACCGGCCCGGCCCACGGCATCCGTCGCTACACAGAGGCGAGGGCTTCCTCCAGCTCTGCCGGAGCAGGGAGTCGCACGATGACGGGGGTTGCGTTGCCCAGGTTGTCCGAGACGGGGCAGCGAAGTCCGGCCAGGCGGAGTACCTCGTCGAGTTCGGCGGTGCTGGCGTCTGAATCGAAGTCGGCGGTGAGCTCGATGCCCTGGAATCCCGCCCGGTTTTCGGTGGGCAGCGCCATCAGCCGCGAGGGGTCCAGCTCGCCCTTGACCGTGAGCCGCAACGACCGCACATCAACGCCCTGCTCTTTGGCGACGAGATGGATGACGACGTTCATGCAGCCGGCGAGGGAGGCTAGGGCGTATTCGACCGGATTGGGCCCGGCGTCCTCACCTCCGAACATGGCGGGCTCGTCGATGATGAACGAGAAATCCCGCACCGAAACTGCGAGCTTGGTCGGCGATTCCGAAGTTCCCGTGACGGTGACCTTGAGTGGCTTGACGGACATGTGTTCTCTCCTCTGAGAAATGCACTGCCGCCCTCAGCGAGAACGCCAGCGCCCTTTCAGGCTACGCCCATGCAACACGGAGAAACGACGATTGGAGGCGCCCGACCGGGCAGTCACCGGCCCCGCTCAGCCGCCTTCTGCACAGGAGCCCCCTGCTCAGCCGTGCGAACCAATTCGACGGAGATTTTGGGCCGATGTGCTCTGACAGCCGGAAAATAGCTGCTTTAGGCACATTCTCGCGAGAATCTCCGTCGAATTCGTTAGGGGGCTGGGGCGGGAGCTACCCCGCGCACCACACCCCGGACTGCATGGTCGCCGTGACGCGCAGCCCGGCGTCGAGCACGATCAGGTCGGCGCGGTTGCCGGCGGCGAGGCGTCCGCGGTCGTGGAGGCCGACCATGTCGGCCGGGTTCTGGGTGGCCGCCTGCACCGCCAGGTGCAGCGGCACGCCGGCGATGTGCACGGCGTAGCGAACCGCTGCGCTCAGGGTGAGCACTCTGCCGGCGATCGTGCCGTCGGTCAGACGCGCCTCGCCGTCGGCGACGTGAACGTCGAGACCGCCGAGCTTGTAGTCGCCGTCGTGCGCGACGGTTGTACCGGCTGCGGCCATGGCATCCGTCACGAAGACGGGCCGCGAGGGGCTCTCGATGATGAAGCGCACCACGGCGGGGTGCAGGTGCACGCCATCGGCGATCAGCTCGGCGAAGACGTTCGGGCCTTTCAGCAGGGCGGCCAGGGCCGGACTCCCGGTGGTGCATCGGGCGCATGGCGTTGAAGACGTGCGTGCCGGCCGTAGCCCCGGCGGCGATGGCCTGCCGGGTCAGGTCGTACGTCGCATCCGTGTGCCCGATCGCAGCCACGGCCCCGGTGCTGACACTCCTCGGCCGCAGCGAAGAACCCGGCTACCTCGAGAACTACGGCCCGGTCGACCCCGACACCGCCCGCGACCTCGCCTCGCGAGCGCCGAGCTTCACCCGCATCCTGATCCATCCAGAGACCGGCATCTTGCTCTCGGTCGGCCGGGGTGAGGGTGGGCGGGGTCATGAGGTGACTTTAGCGAACGGCCGGGCCGGGCATCCGTCTCGCGGTGCGCGGATTTGTCGCCCGGGTCCGGTGTTGGGGATAGCGCCTGGTCAGAAAGGGGCGTCGTCGGGCAGCGGTGGCCGGGCGAGCCTGAAAGGCCGGGGCGGGCCGGAACCGATCTGGGCTCTGACCTCGGCGGCAACGGGAGCGCCAACCTGACCACCACCCGCGGCGCCAACCGGAGCGCCAACTTGAGCAGCAGTCTGGGCGCCAACGGGGGCACCAACCTGGGCGGCAGCGGAGGGCGCACCCGGTGGGGCGATCCAGGTGGCCGGTTGAGTCTCGAAGTCGCGCCCGGTGGGTGAATTCCAGATGAGGTTGCCGCCCGGCTTCTGCTTCACCGTCCACGACGTCTCGGTTTTCAGGGTCTGGCTCGACCGACAGAGGTGCGCGAGGTTATCGTCGGCGGTTTGGCCGAGGTCTTGCCACTCCCGGCTGTGGTCCAGATCGGCGCCGCGCGCGGGCTGGTTGCAGCCGGGGAAGCGGCAGGTTTCGTCTCGGAGGCGGAGGAAGCGTCGCATCCGTTTGGGTACCTTGTAGCTGTGCCGGCCGACCGAGAGCACGATGCCGGTCTCTGGATGGATCAGGATGCGGGTGAAGCTGGGCGCTCGCGAGGCGAGGTCGCGGGCGGTGTCGGGGTCGATCGGCCCGTAGTTCTCGAGGTAGCCGGGTTCTTCGCTGCGGCCGAGGAGTGTCAGCACCGGGACCGTGATCTGGACGGTGGCTCGGATGCCCGCCGCGAGTCCGGCCGGGGTGACCCCGTCGATCAGCAGGTCACTGAGCACGTCCGTGCGCAGTTGGGTCAGAGAGCGCTTCTCCTCCGGCCCCTGCAGGCTGCGGGCGGTGTCGTTCGCCCGGTTGAAGATGGCATGCACGGTCTCGGTGCTCGTGGTCAGGCTCAGCGTCGCCATCCCGTCGGTCTCGGCCTGCAGCCAGGACGTGCGTTCCGAGAAGGATTTCTCCTTGCGGGCGGCGATCGATTCGGGGTGCAGGCGTTCCCGGAGCATCCGTGCCTGGTGTTTGAGTTTGGCCGCCGTCAGGGTGCGCGCGGCGGGGAGCAGCGACTGCTCGAAGGCCGGCAACGCGTCGGCGGGCACCGAGCAGGCCTGGCCGATCACGGCCTGGGCGTGCTGGTAGCTGATCTCACCGGCGTGCAGCGCGGCGAGGGTGCCGGGGAGATCTTCGACCAGGGCCCGTGACTCGGCGATCAGGTTCTCGGCGGTGGGTTCGGGGATGCGCAGGGTGCACGCCAGTTCGCTCGAGAATTCGCGGTGGGCGATCTCGTGCGGGTCCCACCGGGAGTTTGCCCTGCGTGGAGTGTTGGCGGCGTTCGCCTCGCTGAACCGGCGCGCCTCGTCAATCATGTCTGCCCTCTTCGCGGCGTCCCGCGCGAGACTCCGGTGCACGGCGGCGATCGCGTCGAATCGCGTGCCGAGCTGCGCCTGAGAGATGCTCACCGAAGAGGTCATGCCCATCACATTAGGGGACACCACTGACACCCGGTCGTGGTCCAAAATAGGTGCGAATAGGCTGGTCAAATTTACATTGTGGAGGGATGGCGGGGAAGGGGGGAACACAAGGCCGGCCCGTAACGACCAGCCCACCGCGGCATCGCCAAGGTGAGAGACTTGAACATCGACGGGCCCAGGCTGGCAAAGCCAAAGCAAGCGTAGCGACGTGCACCCAGGGCGCACGGCCGGGAAAAGCTCAACGTGCGCGTCGCTCCCGGATGACCGCGAAGAACCGCAGTAGCCTTCCCGCATGAAAGCGAGCGATTCTCAGCAGTCCGTGACCGCTAAGGGGGTCAGAGGCGTCCTGGCTAGCCCGCCCTGGTTGGTGCGCGATGTCGTGGTCGCCCTCGTCGTCGGGATAGCAGCCGGCGTCATCTCCGGGCTCCTTACGACCGAGGCGCAGCGGGACATTGATGACCAGCGTTCGGATCGCGAGCGTGCAGCCGCTGAGACGCTGGCGGGTCAGTCCTACCGGCTGGAGAACCTTCGATTCGTGCGAGACCGGTCCTCAGACGACGCTCGCGGACGCCCGTACAACGGTTTAGACCTGCAGGGAATGGAATTGAGCGGGCTCTCCCTGACGGGCGCGGACTTCAGAAACGCGAATCTCAATGCAGCGGCCTTTCGCGATTCGGACCTCCGCGGAGCCGACTTCGCGTACAGCGACATCGGTGGCACGGACTTTTTCGGTGCGAAACTAACGGGCGCCGCATTCGTTCGCACAGAGTTTGACCGTAAGCACGGGCCTGCCTTGACTTTCTTCGCCGCCACGCTGGTCCACGCCAAGTTGATGGAGATGAAAATCGTCGACGTAGACCATGCAGATCTCACTGAGGCGATGCTTTACGGCTCGGACCTCACTGAGGCCAGCTTCATCGACACGAATCTCACGGGAGTTTGCTACGACGTGGGTACGACGTGGCCGAAAGACTTCAATCCACCGCCGACGGGTGACCCCAAGGCCTGCGGTCGGGGCCATGTGACCGATTTCTTCGCGGCTCGGGGTACTGCGATTCCTGATGAGTACCTTGGGCCGGGCAGCGATTTCGACACGGAATAGGCAGCGAGCGGATGCCACGCCGCGCCTTGAGGGGTCCCAAATCGACCTTCAATCGCCCCGGGAAGGTCGATTCGGGACCCCTCACGGATTCGGCCGAGTGTCAGCCGCGGACGCCGGCGCGAACCGTCAAGGCTGCCCGTTCAGGGATCCGGCGACGGCTCCCGCTCCGGGAAACGGCAGCGTCGTCGGCGGCGTCGGAAGCGTTCGAAGCGGCGTCGTCGGCGTCGGCAGCGGCGGCGGAACCAGCTCGCGCAGGAAGGTGACGTTGGGATTGGCGTTCGGCAGGGCATCCGTCACCTCGCGCAGCGCCTGCTCGATCGGCACGCCCCGGTGCCTCGCCGCGTAGAGCGCCCCGACCGTGGGCGTGCGGCTGATCGCCTGCACACAGTGCACGAATACGGTGCGACCCTCCGCCCGCAGCGCCGCGATCGCGTCGACCGTGTCCTCGAGCACGAAGGTGAGGTTGGGGTTGGCCCGCGGATCGACCTCGTCGACCAGCCAGACCGCGACCCGATTCTCGGCACGGATGCGATCAGGCACCTGGCTGCGCCCGACCCGGCAGAGCGACACGACGGCGTCGATCTCGGCCGGGAGGTCGTCGAGGATACCGACTGCGCCGAGCCAGACACCGTCGTCGTGCGGGTGCCGCACCAGGGTGGAGATGTCGCCGGAGGTGGCGTAGGCGAGGTGGTCGGCGGTGGGCCAGGTGGTCGCGACGCGGTCCTTGCGCGCGCGACGGTCGAGCACGGCCGGGTCTCGGCGCTCGGGGGCACCGGCTTCGCGCCGGTCGGGGGTGGCCGGGTCGCGGCGCTCGGGCAGGTCACCGTTGCGGCGTGATCGTCCGCCGTCGGCGCGCGCGGCCAGCACGCCCTGCCGCACCAGCTCGTCGGAGCGCAGCCCGTTCGGCCAGCCGTGCACGATCC